>JAEWPQ010000242.1 GCA_023460575.1 Bacillota bacterium | reverse complement strand
ATGTCTACTTCTCATGCCCAATTTTCGAATTTTTCATTACTTTTCTACTCATCTGGATAATATTCGCTTTTCAAAGTTCATTTTGCCAGCTACGCTGGCATGATTCCTCAAGATTCCGAGAGATCATTTATATATAGATAGGAGCTGGTACTTTTACAGCAGTTGAATCAACCCTTTCAGCTCCTGATCTCTTACATCTCTTACATTTATTTTAATACATATTTGAATTATGGTTTTTTTATAGTATACTTGATTTTATAGGAAAATACTGTAACAGCTGTTACACATTTTAGTCTGGGGGTATCGGAATGGATATAAAACTTTTATCAGGCAATCCCTTATTTAAAGACATAAATGAAGATATTTTAAGAAAACTGATAGAGTCTGAAACATGTGTGATAGAAACCTATAAAAAGGGGACAATTATTGTACAGGCAGGTGCTGTCTGCAATTCCATTGGTTTTATTTTATACGGCACATTGGCTTCGCAGTTGATTAATGCTGACGGTGATCTTTTAGTCATTAATATGTTTGAAGCTAATGATGTCTTTGGTGCTGCGCTTTATAAATCTGAAAAACCGGAGTATCCGTTTACTCTGGTTTCATTAAAAGAGAGTCAGGTGCTGTATCTATCTTTCGCACAGATACACAAGCTCATAAAGAATAATTCAGTTTTTAATGATAATTTTATCTCTTTTCTATCAGAAAGAATGCATGTTTTTCAAAAAAAGCTGAAAATGATTCAATATAAAGATGTGCGCTCTAAACTGATCCAGTATTTATCACAAGAATATCGTTTGTGCCAGACGAACACTTTTCAATTGCGGCATTCCAAGGTGGCTATTGCAGATATCATTGGGGTTGCGAGACCTTCGGTTTCCAGGGAGTTTAAGAATATGGTAGAGGAAGGGATTATTCAGATTGCGGGGAATCGGGTTGTTTTGGTGAGGGTGGAGTTGTTTTAATTTGGGAGGTATGTTAGTGCCAATGTCAAACGTTTACTTTTATTCTCCGTTCTTGTATAATACAGTTATAATATTAACCAAGTGCTCAGATTTAAAGCTGAACACTACTGGTGAAAGTTGTAATGGTATATTAAAGTTGTAACACTCATGCCTAATGAGTTAGAATATTCATTAGAAAAGGAGTAACACAATGACACAGTTTTCAGATGCTACGCGCAAAAAAATTGTAAGCAGCATATCCAAGAAGGAAGGACTATTGCAAGTCTTGCTGCAGAATATGGCGTATCCAAAGCCTTAATTTTAAATTGGGTACGTGCATACCGTGAAGAATGCCAAACAGATGATGATGCCAAATCTCAGTTAGAATTAATAGAAGAAGTTCGTAAGCTTCGCCAGGAAAAGGCTGAACTTGAAAAGGAAAACGACTTCTAAAAAAAGCAGCGGCTTTCTTTGCGAAGGAAATCGATTAGAGGCATATCGATTAATTGACTAATACAACTCAGCACTGCGATACTTCGCAACTGATCCTTCACTCAGATCAGGGCGTCCAATTCATAGCCATTGATTTCACAAGTTTTTGTGAGATGCAGAGAATTACGCAAAGTATGAGTCGTGCCGGAACTCCATATGATAATGCTCCGATGGAACGTTATTATAATACTTTAAAAGCTGAGCTGATTTATCAGTACAACTTTCGAACAGATAAGGATCTTGATGATGCAGTTAATCAGTTTGCGTACAGTTGGTACAATAAAATCCGTCCGTATTTATATAACGGATATTTAACACCGTACGAAAAGAGATATGGCGATTGGGCAATTTAGGCGGTGGTGTTACAAAAATGCTTGACCACTACAAGTATACGATATGAATAAATTTTATTATAATTTCGAACTAAAAACCCTATGCCGATTGCTATCTAATCAATTATCCAGCCCATTTATTTATATATTGTTTAAGGAAAAAATATGAAATTACAAAAAAAAGCCCTTTTAGTTACAACAGTAAGTGGATTCGTTCCGCAATTTGAAATGTCAAATGTTCATATCCTGCAAAATATGGGATATGAAATTCATTATGCTACCAATTATAATACACCCTCCTATGGAAACGATAACCAACGTCTAAAAGGTACCGGGATCATTCAACATCAGATCGATTTTGTACGCAGTCCATTTAAAATTCAAAATATAAAAGTCTATCATCAATTAAAACAATTAATGATGGATGAACACTTTGATCTTGTGCATTGTCATACGCCAATGGGCAGTGTAATTGCCAGGCTCGCGGCACACGCAACAAAAACCCGTCCTGTTATATATACTGCTCACGGGTTTCACTTTTTTAAGGGTGCTTCTTATATCAATTGGTTATTTTACTATCCCGTAGAAAAACTACTTTCTTACTTTACAGACCAGCTTATATGTATTAATCAGGAAGATTACGAAAGAGCTAAAAAACACTTTCATGCAAGGCATATCAGCTACATTCCAGGAGTAGGTTTAGATATCGATAAAGAGCTAAAGACAATCGACATAAATCGAAAAAAGCAGGAACTTGGACTTCCTGCAGATAAATTCATTCTATTATCTTCAGGAGAATTAATAAAACGCAAAAATCACGAAACAATTATTAGAGCGATTCGAAATTATAAAGACAATTACGCTTCAGTTCCTTTTCATTACATTATTTGTGGTCAAGGAGTACTGGATGGTTATCTGAAAGACTTAGCTGATAGTCTCAACGTCTCCGATTATATTTCCTTTTTAGGGTACCGAAATGACATGATGGAGATTTTTCAAATTGCAAACTTATTTATATTTCCTTCATATCAGGAGGGGCTGCCAATGGCCTTATTAGAGGCAATGGCATACGGCCTGCCAGTTATTTGTTCGGATATACGTGGAAGTAGAGATTTAATGGGTAAATGTGCAGAGGATAAAATAGATGTGTGCGATGGAGGTATTTTGATCAAGCTTGCGGATGATGTAATTTCACATAGTCATGCCATCCATTTAATATTACAGGATAAAAAATTGTTAAAAGAAATGGGTAAAAAAAATACGGATAGAGCAGAGCAATTTAGTCAGAATAGAGTTAAAGAGGTTATGTTTGATATTTATAGCAGCATACTTAATTAGCTTTTTTATCGATCACAGTTCAAGAATTAATTACGTTATCACTTGGGAGACAGACAGTTATTACATTGTCTTTGCAGGCTTGCATTTAATATGAAAGGGAGCCTTCTTCGAAGCTGCATAGGCATGATATTCTCGCGGAGTTGTGCATGCTAAAACCGAATGGTATGTTCTGTTTCTCATTTAACACAGTATAGCTAACATATAATAAATTTCGGAAAATTTCATAAAAAAAGACATGTACTATAGCCATTTGTTGAAATAACGTCACCACTCCAAATCTCACAAAGAAGGCTATAGAACATGTCTGATAACATAATTAAATCAGAAACTTACCATAACGAATTGAAAGACTCCCTATATAGTTTACCTTTATGTCCGCATCCACACATAATTCTATATAAAACAGATTTGAAAAGGAAAAACATTTAATTCAATGTTTTATTTTCAATAATTTATATATTGGTTTTTCAAATAACTCATATGAAAATATTGATATTAGTAATGCTATACTATTAATTAAAATATAAGTTAATTTTTTAGAGTAGTCTATATTTAATTTTAATGTTTGATTAATTAGATTAATTAAAATATATAATGGTATATTCCACAAATAAACTGATAGCGATATTTTGCCCATATATTTTAATACTTTAAGTTTGGCAATTTTATTAATAAAATTCGAGTATAACACAATATATAAAAATGAAGGGCTTATTATTAATCCTACAATGGGAAATATATTTCCAACTAAATTTATTTTAATCATATATAGTGTTAAAATAATAATAATTGTTATACTTAATATATGTTTTTTATTTATTTTATTAACACTTGAAAAAACGGCAAGTAATACGCCAGTTGAAAATGATAAATAACCTCTTCCCGATGACCAGTATAATAGTGGAAAGTTTAAAGGATAGTTTATCAATTGTAAGCCCAAAATAGCTAAAGCAATAATAAATATTACTTCATTTTTTTTATTTTTACTTATTTTAATTATTATGAAGAATACTATATAACAAACAAATAAAATACTAATATACCAAGTAGGTCCATTAATTGATGTACTGTCAAAATTTGAAAACCAACCACTCTGTAACCCCAAAATATTTAAAATAAATGCATAAAAGGTATTTCGTGTATCTCCTATATCAAGACATGGAAATTTTCCTAATATTATATATCCTGTCCATTGTCCGAGCGCTGCTATACACGTTGTCAAAATCATTAAAGGATATAATTTTATTACTCTTTTTAATAAAAATGTTTCGATAGTAATTTCTGAATTTCTTATTTTTTTTTCATAAACAATATACATCATAAAACCTGAAATCGAAAAAAAGGTTTCTACTCCTAACCATGCATAATCATAAAAAAAAGCAAAACCATGGTTTACAAAAGGTCTAACTCCAAAAACTATTCCATAATGATATACATAAGCTATAATTATTGACATCAATCCCCTTAACGCATCTACCCCAATATATCTTTCTTTCGTCAACTCCATTATTTAATTCCCCTATTTCACTATTATTTAAGGTTCTAAAGTAGTATACCATGTTTTAACTACTAAATCAAAGTTAATAATTTACTAAGATCGACCTTTGTGGTAATATAAATAATGAGATTTAGATGGATGTTATCATTGACTTCATAAAAACTTATGATAACTATTATAGCTTAATAATCTAAATATATTAAATAATAAAGAAAGGAAAAGTATGTATTTGACTCATAAATATATACAGCAAAATAATATGAAAGAAGAAATATTTAATAAATGGAATCAATGGACAACAAAAAAATTATCTGATTCAGATTTAAATGTTGAATTGGAAAGTATTAAAAATTTGGATAAAGAAATTGAAGATCGGTTTTATCGTGATTTAGAATTCGGAACGGGAGGTCTTCGTGGTATTATTGGAGCTGGCACAAATCGAATGAATATTTATACAGTAGCTAAAGCCTCCCAAGGATATAGCAATTTTCTTAAAGCACGTGAAAAATCTCCTTCTATAGCAATTGCTTATGATAGTAGAATAAAATCAGATGTTTTTGCTAAAAAAGCAGCTGAAGTATACGCGGCAAACGGGATAAAAGTCTATATTTACCCAGAATTGATGCCTACACCGGCGTTATCCTTTGCTGTAAGATATTTAAAGTGCTCAGGCGGTGTTGTAATAACCGCCAGCCATAATCCTGCTAAATATAATGGATATAAAGTTTATGGTAGTGATGGCGGTCAAATAACGACAGAAACGGCTAATTGTATTTATAAAGAAATTAATGCATTGGATATTTTCACAGATGTAAAGATAATAAAATTTGATGAAGCAGTAGCCCAAGAAAAGATAACATATATAACAAATGATGTTGTAAGAGAATACATTGAAGCGGTATCATCTCAGTCTTTATGTGTTGATGAAATAGAAAAAAAATTATCAATTGTTTACACACCATTGAATGGTTCTGGTCTAAGATGTGTTAAGGAAGTACTAACCAAAAATGGGTTTACTAATATTTCTGTAGTAAGTGAGCAGGAAAAACCAGATGGTAACTTCACTACCTGCCCATATCCGAATCCAGAAATTAAAGAAACATTGGAATTAGGACTACGTGATGCAAAAAAACTTGGAAGCGATTTGATTCTGGCAACTGATCCTGATTGTGATCGTGTAGGGATAGCAGTACGTTATAAAAAAGAGTATTTACTACTAAGTGGAAATGAAGTAGGAATGCTTCTTTTTGATTACATTTGCAAGCTTAGAATAAAACATCATAAAATGCCTAAAGACCCAATTATGGTTAAAACCATTGTTACTACTGATATGGTAAAAAAAATTGCAAAAAATTATGGAGTCCAAGTTATAGATGTATTAACAGGATTTAAATTCATTGGTGAACAAATTAGTCTTCTTCAAAATAACGGCGAAGAACAACGGTATATTTTTGGTTTTGAGGAAAGTTATGGCTATTTAACAGGGGGTTATGTGAGAGATAAAGATGCTGTTAATGCATCTCTAATGATATGTGAAATGTTTGCTTATTACAGACATCAGGGAATCAGTTTGGCAGAGGTACTAAATAAATTATATAAAAAGTACGGCTATTGTCTAAATACACTCCATAGTTTTACATTTGAGAGGGCAGAAGGATCTCTGAAAATGAAAGGCATTATGAATTTTTTCCGGTATAATAATTTGGAGAAATTTGCAGACCTGAAAGTAATAGATGCTAAAGACTATCTTAATGGCATCAATGGACTTCCAAAATCAGATGTTTTGAAATTTTCATTAATTGATGATTCTTCCATAGTTATTAGGCCTTCGGGAACAGAGCCAAAACTAAAAGTATACCTTTCAGTTAATGGAGACAGTATGGAAAACGCAACAGCGTTGGAAAAAGTAATTATAAAAGAAATAGATCAGTTATTATACACTATTTAGAGTTATATTAAATTATTTTATACTATTCATTTATTCGTCTCTTTTCTCGGGGTACCATTATTTTAAGCACAACATATGGTACCCCACATCTTTAGATATTTATTAATCACAACATAATAATCAATATATTAATAAAAACAATTATAATCACATTTTTCTTACCAATTCAACATCTGATTCGACCATTAGCTTAACCAAGTTATTAAAATCTACTTTTCTTTTCCAGCCCAATACATTCTCTGCCTTAGTGCAATCCCCCCACAACAAATCAACTTCAGCTGGTCTAAAAAATTGTGGATCAACTTCTATTAATTGTTTACCTGTCAATTTGTCATAACCTTTTTCCTCTACCCCCTGTCCATTCCACTCTATATTTATACCAACCACACTAAAAGCTACTTCAACAAACTCACGAACAGTATGAGTCTCATTTGTTGCAAGAACAAAATCGCCCGGAATTTCCTGTTGTAAAATTCTCCACATCCCCTCAACATAATCCCCTGCATATCCCCAATCACGTTTAGCATCCATATTGCCAAGAATAAGCTTTTCTTGCTTGCCAGCTAAAATGTTAGCAACAGCCAAAGTAATCTTTCTAGTGACGAAATCTGTCCCCCTTCTTGGTGATTCATGATTAAATAGAATTCCATTACATGCAAACATATTATAGGATTCTCTATAATTGACAGTTATCCAATAGGAATATAATTTTGCGGCGCCATACGGACTTTTGGGATAAAAAGGAGTCATTTCACTTTGCGGCGCCGTTTCGGGCAAGCCACCAAATAATTCCGATGTAGATGCTTGATAATACTTACATTTTATATTGCTCTGCCTAATTGCTTCTAAAAGCTTTATAGTTCCTACTCCAGTAGTCTCTGCAGTATATTCTGGTACTTCAAACGAAATCGCAACATGTGATTGAGCTGCAAGATTATAAACTTCGCATGGTCTAATTTTTGAAATAAGATTAAACAAACCACATGAATCCGTTAAATCTCCATAATGTAGTAAAAAACGGTTACCCAGTGATTTGTCATCCAACAAATGTTTAATTCGATCTGTGCAAATAGTACTATGCCTTCGTACTAAACCATGCACCTCGTATCCCTTATTTAGTAGCAACTCTGCTAAATATGAACCATCCTGCCCTGTAATCCCTGTAATTAAAGCAACTTTATTCATGCTAATTCTCTCCTCATAATATAATATCTTACTAGGCGTTTGTAAAACGCCGAAACCCACATAAAATCGGGTTGTTTTTGGTTATTAAATAAAATAATTCCTCACCAGATATGGTATAATAGAATTGTCTAGAAACCATTATCCACCTGGAAAGGAGTTATTCTGCTACCCATTATACCATATAAACAGCTCTCTGTGGCAGATTTTTTTCAAGATTGTCAAGATAAATTTTATAATGACAAGCCTGCGTTTATCCCTTCCGGTTTATAAAGCTCTTCTGACTGATGATACTTTTGGAAAGGGAAAGTCTTTTTCCAATGCCTATATACCACTCAATAAGCGTTCCACTTTAAACGATGCAGAATCTTTTCTTGATGAAAACGGTATTCCCTGCTGTCCACATGATCCTTCTCTCTTATTGAAAAAGAGGGGAACAACACGGCATTTTTAAAAAATGGTATACCTCGTCAAAAGTTTATCTGCCCCAAAACTACATGGGATAAAAGTGATGATGGAAAATATCGCCGCATTTGTCATTGTGAACACCCTTGTACCTCATCCATTTCCGGAAGAATGGTTTATATTTATCCTGAAAAGAACCTTCTTGCATATCCGGGCGTCCTCAAGGGCACAAAAGACTGGGATCATCCCTACAAAGTCCGAACCGCAGTTGAACGAGAAATCAATCATATCAAAGAAAATCTCTGTCTTGCTGGCCGTCGAACTCAAAATGCAAAAACGTTACATGCTGATTTAATCCTAGCAGGTATTACGCAGCTGATAATGGTAGTTCTTGCGGATAAAATAAAGCGTCATGAATATATCCGCAGTTTAAAACCTTTGATTGCTTAAAGCTTATCAACTTAATAAGGCCACTATGGCTTGTTAAAGTCCGCCAAAATCAATCACTCATTTCTTTTTGCTCTGAAATTCTGCGATGCAGAGTTTCTTCCTTAGCTGGAATCAAGATTGCGAACTTGTTTCGCAATTACCTATAATATCTTACTTAGTTAATATTTATATTCTATTTTAATAATATATTTAAAATTCTCTCACTCATAAAATAATAATTAGATTTAACATATCACACTAGTCCCACTTTTATCACTCATATATTTCTAATTTCATTCCAATCAAAAGTAAGACGATTAATATCCTCATCACCAAATGTCTTACCTATATGTGTTTCTAAATACTCCATTTCACAAAATGCTCTTACTGCATGCCTCTTATTGCGAGGTATTGTTATTGAAGAACCCTGATTTAATAATATACTAACTCCCTCTATAATTATCTCTCCTCGCCCTTCCAAAATTGTTAAAACCTCATCACGTTCATTATGATAATGGTAACTAGAAGATTTGTTTTCAAACATTACTATTTTTCTCAATAATGTAAATCCTTCTTCTGTTTGTGAAAAATCTAAAGTTTTCAATACTCCCCAACGTCTTTCCTCATATTTTGTTGAAAGTTTCACATCTCCCAATATTTGCTTAATTCCATCAGATTTTTCTTTACTTGTGATTAATATACCATCGTAAGATGCAACTACCATCATATCTTGCGCACCAACCACAACAACTGGAATATCTAATTCATTAATAATATGTGTGTTAATAGATGTTATATCCATTACACAATTTCCAATATAAGGTCTTTGCATTTCTTCTGATAATATGTTCCAAGTTCCAAGATCTTTCCATAAGCCACTAAAAGGAACCACATATAAAGAATTCGAATTTTCCAAAACTTTATAGTCAAAGCTTATCTTTGGAAGAATGTTATAATGTTTATATAATGAATCATATTCAGTACCAATATTAAATTCTTTTGCTATAGTTAGCATTTTCCCAATTTTCGTACAAAAAACACCACAATTCCATAAGGCTTTTTTTTCAATCAATTCTTCAGCCTCTGCAGCTGTAGGTTTCTCTTTGAAACTGTCTACTTTTTGATAACCTTCATATTCTTTGTATAATTCTGGCACTATATAACCATATTTAGATGATGGTTCGTGGGGAACTACGCCCATTAATACAACATCTGCATCAGTTTCAGTTAATACCTGTTCAAGCTTCTTTAATGTTTCGAAATATGAATAATCTGTATATGGATCCACTGGTATAAAACATACTGATTCATTATCATCAGCTCCTAAGTAATCCTTAATATATGCACATGATAATGCTACAGCTGGAAAAGTATCTCTTCTTTCTGGTTCAATAGCAATGTTAACTTCACCTAATTGGCTATTAATAATTTCTACTTGTCCTTGACTTGCAGTAATTATACTTTTGGGGGCTAAATTTGCATGTTTTAATTGCTTCCAAACACGCTGTAACATAGAACATGTTTCTAAATTTAATTCATCATTAATTATTCTTATATATTGCTTTGATCGTGAACTATTTGATAATGGCCATAAACGCAGTCCTGCTCCTCCTGATAATAATACAATATACATTTTTTTCTCCTAAAATTTCATTTTTATTGATGAAATATTCAATGTTTTCTTTAATAACGAATTATCCAATAAAGTGCAATTTGCCCTTTTCTCTGTGAATATTTTATTGTCGTGTTCCATATAAATGGGTATAATTTTAGATGTATCCAATCCATTTTTTTGTATAATATTCAATCCTATTTCATACTTTGATAGTATATCATCACCAGCTATATTCAATATTGATGGTATATCTTCATTATATTTCTCTAACAAATCAATAACTAATGATGTAGCAGTGTCAAAATCCAATGCAGTCTTATATGAATCAACAAACATTTCCATGTTCTGACCAGATTTAACTTTCTCTATAATTTCATCATAAAAATGAAATTTATCAGCCAACAAACTTCTACCAATTACAAATGGAAACCTTACAACATTATACCCATAACCCAAAACAATACTTTCTGCAATAACTTTATGCCTTCCATACAAATTAACTGGTCCAACTTTGTCATCTTCTTTGAATCGGTAATTAATATCACATGCACCATATACCATTTCTGTAGAAACATAAATTAAGCTATTAAATCTAGGCCAAGCATTTAAGCAATATGCTAAAGCTGTTATATTTACATTCCATGCAATTCTTGGATTGTTTTTTACTGCATCTGGATGGTGATATGCTGCTAAAAAAATACCTTTTAAGTCTTTTTCAATTACAAGCTTGTCATTTATTTTCTTAACATCTTCTGGATTAGTTATATCACAATTCTGAATTGTGACTCTTTCATTGTGCCAATCAGTAATATTACAACCAAGTGCCAAAATATTTTCTTTTGTTTTATTTAAAATGTTTTTTACAACATAAGATCCAATAAATCCATTCGCGCCAATCACTACATACATAATTTTACCTCTTAAAATTAATCGTTATATATATCCATAGATCCGTCATTATTTTCTACACCTATATCATACATGGAAATCATAATAGTATTTTCTAAAAATTCAAACAAATGTTTCTGATATGGTTTAACCATAAAAAAATCACCATCTTGTAATTCACTTACTTCCTTTTTATCATCAACTTCCAAAAGTAATTTAATTTTTCCCTCAATAACATAGAAAGCTTCATTATTAATTTTATGATAGTGTCCACCTCGGTTACAACCTTTTGGTGATTTCAATACATTTACTTGACTCCAACCAGAATGCACTAATTGAATAAAAAATCCTTTTTGATTTTCTATCTTGAAATCATGATTCAGTTTTGTTACTAACATTTTACACCTCCACGAATCTTTTTTTATGAACTATTTCACTCTGAATTCAATAATTGTTTACAACCTCACTATAATTCCGCTCCGCTCTTTCATATTTCAAAGGGAAAAATAGATTTATCAGATTTTGCGTAAATATTCAACAATACTTTCCTAAATCCTCTTCATTATATCTTTTTTATATATTTCAGTCCAGTGCGTATCATTATGGTTAATACCTTTATCTATAATTTTACAATACTCATATTTTTTATTTAGACTAGCTTTATTAATTCTTGCACATACACTTACTTGTGAATATCCAGCTATAAGTGCATCACAGTCAGCTAATGTATAAGCATCCCTTAATACTTCATAACCTAATTGAAATTTATGATTTTCTCTTTCATTCTTCAAAAATGCAACTGAGACATCACCATCAGTCCTCATAGTATCGTTATAACATACTACATTGTTATATTTGTTTTTTATTTGTAATACCGCATTACTATCATCAGTCGCAAGAAATATCTGCTCATAACTGTATTGCTTCAATGCATAATCAATATATTTAAAATAATCCTCAATTTCTAAAGACATGGGATGACCATCTGTGTTTAACCTATAATCAGAGCCTCGAAAATGTATAGCCAATGTTTTTTTATTATTTAGTAGTGATTTAATATCTTGATTAATTTTATTTTTTGTATATTCGTTTAAATGTATATATTTTCTATATATTCTACCAATTTCTTCTATATAATCATTAGATAGATTAAACCATTCCGAATCATATTTCCTTAGAACCATATCGTAATTTAACTCAGTAGGAATAATAACGTTTTGGCTATTTAACGAATCTTGTACGGTTATGTTTGATACTCTATTAAAATAGTACTCAAAAACAATCTTGGAATCATTTACCTTACTATCTTCCTCATAAGCACACCCGTCCCAATTAAATACAACTGGGCACAATCCCAACCTATCTGCAAAATATAAACCACATAATGTTTTATGTAATAATGCAAAAAAACCCGCAGTAGGAATCCACTCTTTTGATAGTTTTATTATGACTACAGTAACCCCTTTGTTTTTCTTCCCTAATTCTATACAATTTAACCTGTTGGGACTAAAACACAAATCTTGACCAACAATCAGTTCATTTAAAAATGATGGATGAAATTTACGTAGGGTATATCTTTTAGTTAAAACCTTAAAATTATATATCGAATAGTAAGCCAATTCAATATATCTTTTCACTTTTATTTTTCGCATAATCTAACCTCAGAGTTTTTATAAATAAAATTTGCTACATTTATAACATCCATTTTGTAAGGGACTAAATCACATTCATATTCAACAATATTATTAGCATAAGGCATATCGTTAAAACTATAAAAATCAATTAGTTTATAATTCATACCTTTCCACTTTGGATAGATAATTACCTTCAAGCATTTTGTGTTACTTATAAAATCGCAGAGCCCACTTCTTAAACCTATAAAGTAACCAGCATATTCAACCACTGAGTGTGCAGTTTCTAAAGGAAAACATATCTTCTCTGTGCCTGTTATTGGTAACTCCAGATCGTTTCCACAATTGGTAAATACAATAAAACCTTTATCTATTAAATCTAATGCTAAATTTTCCCAAAAGACTATAGAAATATCTAAAATCGATTTAGCATAAGGAGCCAATATTACTGTTTTTCCTTTTATAATTTTATTATCAACACAATATTGGTCTATATTATTATCATTCTTAAAACTCAACACAAAATTTGTATTTAATTTTTCTTGAAAAACAACATTCGAATAACACTTACTAAAATTTATCTTATTGTACTCTAAGACATTAAAAATAATACTTGTATGATAATAATCATAATGCAGCACTTCCATATTTGATACTTCTTTATTGAATAAAGATTTGAGCTTACACAATATATACATTGAGTTTTGATCAATAGATATTACTTTCTTGAATCCCATTATTAGTGCTACTTTTTTACAAACTTCGCCAACTACAACTAATGTAAAATCTTTATTAAACTTTTCTGCTGCTGATTGCCTATATAATCCTAATATATAAATATCTCCTATACTTTTAAACGGAAATATATAAATATAATTACTTATTTTACTTAATCTATTATAAATACTTTTTGCTTTATATAATTTTGATATATCTCTTAACGGTTTTTTATATATATTTTTTTTAATAAATTCTTTTATTAAAACTTTTTTAGATACTTCATTTTCAGTTAACCAGAATCTCATATTATTATACTCATATTCTAATAAATCGAGTTTTCTACTCATATAAATATCTGAAGCATCTGTTAATAATATTAAATTATTTTTTTTATAAGGAATTAATGCTTCTTCTAAACTTACTATTTCTATATTATTTAGCTTTTGTCCTAGTAATTTTTCTTTTGAGTCTAATACAAACTGAGTATTATAACCCATTTCTGCAAGTTTTCTTATAGTATATAAAGTGTAATCGTTAGCAGGTGTTATGTATATTTTTTTATTATCCAGTACACCATTGTTTATTAATTCATTTAACTTTCTATCTATTTTATGTATATTATTTTTATCCATTATATTGTCACTATTTATTAATAGTATACTCTCCCTTCTATCCTAAACTAAAATTTTTGATTTTAAACCGAATATACCATAGACAATTAAATCTTCTTTTGTAGTATTATTTACACTAATTATTCTATTAACAATATTTCTATTACCTATGTTATCTATATCTATAACAATCAATCTTTTATCAGGATTAGATGCACAATAAAAGTTCATTAAGCACTGAGCATCTTTCAACTCTATTTTACCTACATCTTCAACACTACGTGATAATTGAAAAACTAATTCTTTCGTTTCATCATTAGTGACTAATACAATAGCAGATATACATTTTTTCATTTTAATAAACTGATCCAGGTAAAGTAATGCATAATTATTTAAATCCTTATCTTGTGATGGCATTAACACTAATACCATATTATCTTTAATACTATACTTTTTTATATAATATCGCCATAACTTCCACCCTTTAAGGATTTGAATTACTTTTTTACAGAAAATAGAATTCTCAAGTTTCATTTTTATCCTTTCTTGTCACCATCTTGCCATATTCAAATATAATTTTAATTTTATAAACTTTCATCTATTAATATATTTATATTTAATGATGAGTCTCTGTCCAAATTTAATGAATGCGCCATATCCAATCCACTTGGTTTTTTATCATTTATTAAAATCCGTTCACCATAAGGCGCATTGTATATTATACTATTATAATGGATTCCATTTTCTTTAAGAAAAAGTTCTGTTTCATATTCTATTAGTCTCGTACGTGAAGTTACAAATATAACCATATCTTCCTTAGAAATATTCTTCAGGAACTCTTTCGCACCAGGTAAAAAACTATCCCTACCATCTATTTTATATCCGTTATGCTTAACTATAGTCCCGTCTAAATCTATTATCCATGTTTTATTTAAAGAAGATAGAATTAAATTATTATTTTCATTCATTTTTTAATTGTTCTCCTATATATCCACCAGGATGATTTATCTTAAAATCATGTAGTGTAACACCCCTTCTATTTACAATTTCAATTGCTAACCCTTGTAATATGATAAGGTTGATTGTAGTTGAATTGTTGGGAATAATATTCCATTGATCTCCCTCATTATCTATATTTAAAATAATACATTTTTCAATTTGATTTGTCAAAGTAGACTCTTCTTTAAAAGATAATAACCAGATATTAGTATTACGCTTTTTTAATAGCTGTGTTAAATAAACGGATTCTACAGTTTCACCGCTTTTAGTTAAAACTATTACAAGATCGCCCTCATGTACCATTCCTATATCACCATGAACTGCACTATTAGTGTTCATAAAACATGCATTTTGTCCCAAAGAATTCATGGTGCCAACAAATTTATCACACACAGGTACATTCTTTCCTAAACCACTGACAACAATTTTCTTGCCATTTTCAATAGTTTCTACTGATTCATTTATTAATTGTTTAAACCGTTCTTCATTTAAAGAGTTAAGTGAATTCTCTAATGTTCTTAAAACACTCTCAAAATATTTTATCATAACACTTCCTCCAAATAATATATTCCATTATAAAAAGCTCCACATATAGAATCATAATCTTCCCAGGCGTAAGTTGTTAGCGACAACCAAATAATAGAATGAAGAATTTTAATCTGTTCTTTACTAACTTCACCATTTAATAGTGTAAAAAATTCATTTTCCATATCTTCCCACCCACTTGATTCTATGCATAGTTCAATTTCATTATTTCTTATTTCTAATCTAAACCTTTTTAAATTAAATTGATCGTAATTACCAACTATTGAATAATATAATTTAGCCCAATCATATGCTGCATCTCCATATAATTCTGTCACACCAAAATATCCTCGTGGATCAATCAACATAGGTATAGAGTCATTCTTCAATAAAATATTACTAAAAGTACAATCACCATGTAGTAATTTAAATTTTTTAGGTAAGTATTTATTTACTTTATCCTTCAACTCAGTTTCATGATAAAATACATTCCTACATTGCCTACCATTTATTAAGATGAATTCATCATTTGCAAATGGTACTAAATCCCTGACTTTTTGCAACCGATCAAATGTTTTATCTATATAAGCAATTTCGTAACTATTCTTATCTGATGGTATCATTTCTAGGTTCTGTACTTCATGGAGGCAATCAATAATTTGCTTTAATATTTCTTTTTTTTGATCATATGAAATATCCGTATATTCATATATATTTTTTCCAATTATTCGCTCCATTTTTAATGGCTCAAAAGAATAAATTTGTGGTATATTTTTGAAATTCCTATCTTTCAGCTTTTCATACCATGCTTTCTCTCTTACAGCTAGTGCTCTTCCCTGTTCATCAATACCCTCTTTAACTATTATATCACCATCAATGTACAATCTATTAAAAGGTCTACATTTTTGTACCTCTAGCTTATTATATTCAGAAAGTAGTCCATACTCTTTAGTTTTGTATAATGGGAGTTCTTTAAAAACAATTCCTTGATCCCTCAACCAACACACAAATTCTCCGGTAAACGGAATATTATTTATTATCTTTTTATCTGTAAATATGAATTGGCCTGCAACACCATGTTCATTACTTGGATTTTCTATAAATGTATTACTCTCATAACTCCAACGGCAACAGAAATCTTTTGATATACCAATATAATTTGCATTATCATCTGGCATTTTATACTCATCAGGCAAAATTAAATCACTCCAAATTAACATGAATGCCTTATTATCGGGAATGCAATCTAGCGATTGTTTTAAACCAGCACAGGTTCCATGATAGCCATCAGAATTTATTAATTTATATTCAACATCAGCAAATGCTTTAAGATATTTACTAAGTGCTTCAAATTTATAATCACCAATGATTATATATTTTTTATCTGGATATTTTCTGAACAAATGAAAAAGCATAGGAAGATTATCTATAGGTACAAGTGCTTTAGGCTTATTTATAGTCAAATAATCCATTCTTGTTCCTTTTCCTCCTGCTTGAACAATTACATAATCTACTTGCATATTTTCTCCTTTAATTGTTAGAAAGATTTTTATGATTTTTTATTATATACTTTATATCTTTATAATAATCATTAGTCATCACATATTGCAATACTAATTTATTCTTATTTTCCTGGGTATGGCATAAATCAAAAAAATTAATCATATTATTATCTTTAGGGTATATTGAAATTACTAATTTATTAGTAAAGACTAACAAATCAAGTATCCCGCTTCTTAAGCCTATTATGCATTCCATATAGTGTCCTAGTTCGAAAATTTCTTGGAAATTACATTTTATAGTTATAGTACCCTTTATTGCTTTTTCATCGTTTGATATATTTGTAATTACCAAATACCCCATCCTTTTATAAATAGTAACTAGCTTCTCAAAAAAATTATTACCTATTTCATTTGTAACCGATGCATAAGGGCATAAAAGTATAGCCTTTTTATTTAATAAATTATTATCGTTTATAAAATTTTTAATTTTATTACTATGTAATATTAAATGAGGCGCTAAAAACTTACTATCTGCCTCTAAATTTAAACAACCATATTTAATACAATCTTTTAAATTACTATTTGGAAATTTAACTGCATAATTATATCCCATAGTATAATTATTACCTGGATCTATGAAAATAACATTTTTCAATTTTAGATAAACACTTTGTCCAATTTCTCTTTTAGCAGAGTATAACAATATTTTTAGCCAAAATGATTTAATTGTATAATATTCATTGTATATATTGGGGTAAAGTCCTACTAAGTTTTTCCATTTATTTGTACCAATCAAATTAATATTTTTTACATTTTTTTGTAGTTTATATTCTTCTAAATAACCTAATGTAAAAATAATATCACCTATATGATTACAGAGAACTATATTTATATCTTTTTTATTATTATAAAAAACCAAATAATAAAAAATTCCTATAGGTACAATAAGAAGCTCGCCAAATATATCCAAAAATAATTTTTTTATAAAAACTAAAAAATATCTCATCATTACCTCTTATTATTTTTTTTATTGTTTTGATACAAATAACTTTTTATAGAAATTAATTTATCAAATGTATCATCATTAAGTTTAAAGAAAAACATTATTCTAAGTATTATATACCTTATTTTCAAGTAATTATGAAGATGAATAGAATTATTCCTTACATATATTTGCATAGTTTTTGCTTTTTTTAAACCTTCATTTCGATTCTTGAATCGTAAAAAAACAGTTACGTAATAATCACATATCGTACTACTTGCTTTTTTTATAAAATAATCCAATCCAGAATGTGAATTATTATCAATATCATTTTCAGCCTCTACTATTTTTTTTATTACGGTCTCTAATTGATCAATACGTTTAGTCCTATTTAAATTAGATACACTCTGTTCTATATCTCCTATTCTATATACATATGGTTTTGCTTTAGATAAATATATTGTTTTAACATAACTACATGGTACAGTATAAAAAAATGCATCATCATAATATACATTTTCAGGTACTTTCAATTTTAGGCTTTTATAAAACTGTAAATTATAAACTAAACCATGTAAACAGAATCCGGTTTTAATATACTTCCATAAATTTTGTAACTGGTTAATATTTATTATTTTACTACTAGGAATAAATAAATTAAGTTCCGCTTCCTTACTATCGCGAATATCATAAGTATGATATCCCATAATAGCACAATCAACATTTATATTTTCTAATTCACAAATCAGTAATTCTAATTCTACAGTTTTCATCCAGTCATCAGCATCTAAAACTTTAAAATATTTACCTTGCATATATTTGATAGACATATTAACTACTGATCCATGTCCCCCATTACTTTTATTAATCAAAAAAAATGTATCAGGAAAATTTATAGTATAAGGGAGCACTTTTTCTTCACATTTATCTGTTGACCCATCGTTAATTACTATAACTTGTATCTTTTTTAATATATTTTCATTTACTACCAATGAAGCCAAACATTTATCTATGAATTTATATGAATTAAACATTGGAATGACTATTGATAAAATTTTTTCCATATCTCACCTTTTTACATTTTTTTTTAGAATAGGATAAATAAAACGAATAATAAAATAAAAAATAAATTTATTATTATTCATAATTAAAAAATACAAAAACTTTTTATAACAATTTATTTCAGAGCTTATTCCACTACAAGCCAAGTCAGTATTTAACCATATTTTTCTTAATGCTGTTTTAGCTTTTTTATAACTAAAAGAATTACATATCACTAAAGATACCTGGAATACTTCCGTTAATTTTCTTAACTTAATTTGTCTATCAAATGATTCTAATGATAGGTTGTTAAATTTCATTTTACATAAAAAATTATCACACATTTTAAACTTATTTATCATATCTTGATATTGTACAGCACTACTTTTCCACTGTCTATATATATATACAAATTGCGTTTGAATAATGAATATCTTTGCATTATTACATATACAGGATAAGTTGAACATACCATCTTCATTAATACAAATATTTCTGT
Organism: Bacillota bacterium; assembly: GCA_023460575.1. Classification (GTDB taxonomy): domain Bacteria; phylum Bacillota; class Clostridia; order Lachnospirales; family Lachnospiraceae; genus Lacrimispora. The sequence goes on along the minus strand of JAEWPQ010000242.1, from coordinate 13,402 downwards.
TAAACAATATTTTATTACTATGTATAAAACTTGATTTATAAAGATTACCACAAACGCTCCCAATCAATATTCCTGTAATTGTTCCATCATCTATCATTATATTTTTTATTTGACTATATTCATATTCACCATTTCTTAATCTTGGCATTTTAGGTATTAATTTGCGGCCATATTTATAATAATAGTTACCAACGACTATATCAACATCACTTTTTTCCATAATATTCATTAACGACTGTATCGATTTGCTTGGCAGTAAATCATCAGAATCAATAAACATAATAAATTCACCTGTAGACTTTTGTATCCCTACGTTTCGCGAATCTGATACACCAGTATTACTCTTATCTATGAAATGAATTCTTTTATCAGATTCCGAATATTTCCTTATAATATCAAGTGACGCGTCCTCTGATCCATCATTTATTAAAATTAATTCCCAATTGCTATATGATTGTTGTTGTACACTATCTATACATTCTGTCAAATAAACCTCTGAATTATAAACAGGGATTATTATACTAATTTTTCCCCTCATAGGCATCACATACTTCGCCGGCCTTTCCATACTTAATCACCTCACCTCGTTCAAGCCAGACTACTTTATTACAGATCTCTCTAATTTGTGATATTGTGTGTGATACAAATATCACAGTCGTACCCCCACTCATTAATTCCATCATTCTTTTCTGACTTTTTACCTGAAAATCAGCATCACCTACGGCTAATATCTCATCAACTATTAAAATTTCAGGATTTACAACTGTTGCAATGGCAAACGCCAATCTCATAACCATACCTGATGAATAATTTCTTAGTGGTTCATTAATAAAATCTCCCAATTCGGAAAATTCAACAATTTCGTCGTACTTATCATTTAAAAAACTTTCTTGATATCCTAATATTGATCCATTTAAAAATATATTTTCCTTACCTGATAATTCAAAATCAAAGCCTGAGCCAAGTTCCAACATCGGAACAACATTTCCGTTAAGTTTCACTGATCCTATTGTTGGTTTCATAATACCAGAAACAACTTTCAAAAGCGTACTTTTTCCAGCTCCATTATGACCTATAATTCCTAACACTTCACCAGTTTTTACTGTCAAATTAACATTTTTCAAGGCCCAGAATTCATTATATCTCAACTTTTTAGTTAAAGTAGCAATAACAAACTCTTTTAATGATAATATATTATCAGAAGCTAAACGAAATTTTATAGATACATTTTTGATCTCAATCATATTGCTTTTTTCATGATTTATCATATAAACTCCTAAATATAAAATATAAACTTATCTTGACTTTTTCTAAAAATCAAGATACCAATTAGCAAAAATAACAACGAAAACGCTAGGCATTTTACATAAGCTATAGGTTCTGGTGATATTCCATCAATAATTATAGTTCTAAAAAAACTAATAAAATAATACATAGGATTATAATTCAAAACCCAACTCACATTTTCTGGTAATATGCTTTCTGGATAAAAAATAGGAGTCACATACATCCAAACCATACTTATAACGCTCCAAATAAATTGCACATCTCTAAAAAAAACCATGGCCGCTGATAATATGAAACCAATCCCTATGCAAAATAATATTAAACAAATTAAAATAAATGGTAATATAATCCATGCCTTAGTTAAATCTACTTTAATCACTATGCACATTATTAGTAATGGTAATAATGATATTATTAAATTCATTGAGGACGACAACACTTTAGAAACTGGATAAATATACTTTGGTACATATACTTTTGTAATCAATGATGAGTTTCCTACAATTGCCCATATAGATGCTCCTGTCGCTTCTTGAAAAAAACCAAACAATACTACTCCTGATAACAAATAAACTGGATAATATTTTATATCTGATTTAAAAATAGTCGAAAAAACAAAGTACTGTACAGTCATTGTCAATAATGGATTTACAAAACTCCAAAGTGCTCCTAAAAGTGATCTTTTATACTTTATTTTAAAATCTCTACTAACTAACTGTTTAGTAAGAAACCTATATTTTTTGCTAATGAATACAATATTTAATGCTAGGCTCTTACGATTTGTTTTTTCCTTCCACATAAGTAACAAGCAATAAGCCGATATTAGTATCCCAATTATCGCCATTATTTTCCAATAATGGGGTCCGGTCCATACATTGTCATCACCATTAACACTAAGACATAAAGTTCCTAAAACCGGTTTATCATTGAAGTGTAACTGCATACCAGATCTATTTATTTGTGATGAGTACAGAGGTCCAACTGCATTACCCTTGCTGCCATCATTTGATAGAATCTCAACTGATAATATATGACCGAAAACTCCACTGATTGGTTTGTCTAAAACTACTGTAGTTAAAGCACCATCTTCTAAGTTAGAAATATCCAATTGTTCTTCTTTAAGAATATTCTTATTTGTTTCATCATTTAGTCTCAAGATCACATAACCATTATTAATTCTTGCAAATGTTGCAAATTGAACAGAAAAAGATTTTACTCTATTCATTTTACATAAAAAACTTTCCTTTACAGTAAATTCCGGAGTAATCTCATCTGTTGCAATATCGCCTATTACACTTTCAATTGGATTTTTAGTATTCCTATAATATAACTGCTCACCTGCTGCAAAATAAAAAATTGTAATTATAATTACATAAATTAGGATTGCTAATATACACCAAGTTAGCAAATTATTAGTTTTTCTTGCTTTCATATTTATCCTCTTATACTAGATATTTAATATAATGACTATAAATTTTATATTAAAATTTATAGGTTGAAATTTTCATTACGATCATCAGTTTTATCTTCACTACATGTAATTATGCCTTCAGTAGCCTCCCTCATAAACATGATTTTAGGAGTCATAAAAATAAGTTTCATATCAAGAAGGAAAGAGTAATTTCGGATATAAGTCAAATCTAATTTTAGTTTATCATATGATGTTGTATTATATTTTCCATAAATTTGTGCATAGCCAGTAAGACCTGCTTTTACTTTCGTCCTATATGAAAACTCCGGAATATCCACAAGTATTTTGTTCGCAATCTCAGGTCTTTCTGGTCTGGGACCAACAAATGACATATCACCAATTAATATATTAAATAGTTGTGGTAGTTCATCTAGCCTGGTTCTTCGTAGAAAACGTCCAATAGGTAAAATTCTTAGATCACCTTCAGCCGCTAAACGTGCAACTCCGTCTTTTTCTGCATCTTTTATCATAGTACGAAATTTATATATTTCAAATAACTTATTATCTTTAGTTAATCTCTTTTGCTTAAAGAGAACAGTATCTCCATCTGTCAGTTTAATACAGATACTTATAATCAGAAAAAGAGGACTTGAAACCAATAAACCCACTAACGATCCTAGAATATCCACTAAACGCTTTATAAAAAGCTGTTCAATTGTTAAACCTTCATTTCTAGAAAGTAGTAACGGAGAATCAAAAAGATTTAATTCTACTGAACTTTTCAACAAAATATCTGAAATTTTAGGTACACTATAAGTACGTATAGAGCTTGTAAAGCAATACTTTAATAATAAATTGCGTTCATGTGATGAAATGTCTCCTAATATAACACCATCATAGTTTATAATTTCTTTCTGTAATAAAGGAATCCCCATTTCAACATTTATAATGCGGCATATTTCGTATTTATCCTCTCTTGAATTTATTTTTTCCATCAGATGATAATCTGATCTCTTTCCCGATATCAAAAGCATCTTTCTAGGTGGGAAAATTTTAGCATAAATCCATTGATATACCAAAGTCCAGCATAAAATAATTACAAAATCCAAAATTGTCATTTTAATTAATTGTATGGGATTTAAAAAATGCTTATCTAAAACTGCAATTTGCAAATATGTAAAAACATTGGTAAATAGTACTGCCAACATTTGAGAATATATTAAATTTCCTTTTTTCAAATATCCTACTTTAAATCCTCCATAAGTACTCATAAATAAGATAAGTAAAATCCCATAAAGAAAAATCATCATCCAATTTCCCCGACGAAAAAAGGGGAATTCTATAATTGTATTATAATGGTTTATCCAGACCAAACCATATAATGTAATGAGCATACTAGTAATCCCAAATGTAAAAAACAATTTAATTAGTCGCTTATATTTTTGATTAACATTCATATATTTACGTATAATCCAATTATCTCTGATGGTAATTGGATTATTTCCCTTTCTCCCAAAAATTACTGGGTATTTCAATCCATCTCTGATATATTTTGAAAAGGCACTGTGGATCTGTATCTATTTTTTTACAGCTTTGACTGTTGTGAGGTGACTCAGACCACAGCTTTTCGTCTATTACTGTTAATCAGTTTGTTAACGCCTGACGTTTCTATTTACGTGATTACACAGCCGAATTCTCTGTGGAAGACAACAGTGCTCAAAATATTTATTCAGGAGGTATATCTATATGTCTTTGTAGTTTGTTGGAATTGATATTTCCAAGTACAAGCATGATTGCTGCATTATATCAGCAGCTGATCAGAAGGTTATTTCGAAGTTTACTATTAAAAATAATAAAGCCGGCTTCGAACAGCTACATACTATTTTCAATTCTCTCTTCAGCCCTGAAGACATAAAAATAGGGTTTGAATCAACCGCTCATTATGCCCTCAATCTTGAACTTTTCCTTGAAAATGCCAACCACAGCTTTATGGAAGTTAATCAGTTTTAATCAAGGAATATAAGAAATCTACTTCTTTAAGGCGCACCAAAACCGACTCTGTTGACTGTGAATCAATAGCTCGTTGGTTAATGACTGTTGAATACAAACCCCATTCAAAAGGATTTTACCACGCTTACTCCTTAAAGTCATTAACTCGTTTACGCGACAGATTAATTCGTCAGCGTTCTTTTTATCTTGTAAAGATTACTAATGTGCTGGATCACACATTTCCTGAATTCAAACCTTTTTCAATGAACGACTTTCAAAGACCGCTCTATATCTTCTTGAGAACTATGGCTCTGCCGAAAAAATGGCTAGAATGAATTCAGTGTCTTATGACAAACTTCGCTCTATATCAAGAGGCAAGTTTTCTCCTCAGCAGTTCCTGCAGTTAAAGGAACTTGCCACAAATACTGTGGGAGTAAATAATTCCATCTTTGATGTTGAACTTAACAGCTTACTTACCCTTTTACAAATCTCTTGTAAAAGAAATAGGTACTCTTGAGAATGAAATCAACAAACTAATTGAAGAGGCCCAGCCTCATTATATGTCAGTTACTGGCATTGGTCCAATATCTGCCGCTGTTATTTACTCTGAATATGGCGATATATCAAACTTTTCAAACCCAGGCCAGATGCTTGCCTTTGCTGGAATAGAACCAGGCATAAATGAATCTGGAACAGAATCACACGGTAGCAGAATGGTAAAGCGTGGATCATCTCAGCTCCGGTATGTTCTGATTAATTGCTGCCTTCCATTAATCCGTTTTGATAAGACATTTGCAACTTATTATGCCAAGAAACGCAGAGAAGGCAAACCACATTCAGATGGCTTATTAAAGTTACTCTTTTTTTATATTAAAAAATTTGTATAAAACCTCTTGACTATTTATAGTTTGTCACCTCAATATCCTTATAATTAGATAGCTTTAATAGTATAACATATTATATAGTTTAAATACAATCTTATAAATAATTAAAAATCATGTCAATATTTAATTATTTATGAAGTTTTTTACTTTTGATGAAAAAGTTGTAAACAATGGTAATTACCAGACACTACAAAGCGCTCCCCTTCACTTAATCTAATCAGCTTCTCTTAATCCCTCCTAATGTTGGTGTTCTGTAAGCGCATAGGCGCTTACTCTTTGAGTCTGTGAGCATAAAAGAACAGGCTATAATCCTGCTCTGGCTGTTCTGCGCTTAGGCAATAAGTATTCTGAAACACGCAAGATACAATATCTTAGTGGAAGTAATTATTACGGAGGGGGTAACAAGGATTATGGTAAAACAAAACGTAAGATGCAGGAATATAAATATGCCAGAAATTATCACAGGGCTTGAGTTCCAGCAATCAGAGCCTGCTACAGTAACGTTTTCTTTTGATGAACAGCTGCAACGTCTTACCGATTTTGTAATCAGGAAAAGTATAACGGTAAAATCCAGCGATTAATCAAATCAGCAAGGCTCCGATTTTGCTTATTATTGATGAGTGGCTTGTCTCTGACGTTTCCGACAGTAAACTGTACTCAATACAGAAAAGATGATTGGATAAAACGTATGGAACATGCCTATCCAGCGTACTGGATAGAAACTGGAAACATGAATATACGAAAATACTGGTTCAAACACAAGATTTAATAACAATCTGGTGTAGTTAGGAGGCGAACCGCTGGTTCCTAAGAAAATCTACTGGAGGGTACCGCAAAATCACTAAAATAAAGTGATGAAGTGACACCCTCCTTCTATGTAAGTAAATTACAGAAAAGATTCTTGTTTTGCGAAGTACTTTATCTTTTTAGGCGTACTTTAATAACCTTTCGCTTTTTCACTTTTTCTTATGCTGTTGGAGTTTATTGATGTTATAGCCCATACAAAGCAAGAGTATTTCCTATTTCACCTTGGTTTTCCCACGAAGTAAGAATCTTGGGAACTCATAGTCGTTTTTTAATACTCCGAATGCACCATCCGCCTGGATGGATCGGTTCATTCGGTACACAGGCCCCTTTTCGCTTAAGATATTTTCATAGGATTCCTGACGTTTTTCAATGAAGTTTTTTGACACATACAGCTGCTTGTTTCCCTTGGCTTTCGTACATTTTTCCTTATGAGGACATCCACTACATTCATCACATTAATATACTGTCACCTCGGATTCGTAGCCACTTTTACTTTTCTGCTTTTTTATATATAATGAGCTTAGCTTCTTACCACCATGGCAGATATAGGTGTCTGCCTCTCTGTTATAATCCATGTTTTCCCATTTACTGATATCATTCTTGCGTTTTTTCCACTTCTCATAGGTCTGGGGCTTGATATAAGGGTAAGGGATTTGATTGTTTTCTTTCAGATAGTTGTACCCTTCCTCGCTTTTCGTAACCAGAATCAGATGTCACACTTGGATAGCGAAATCCCAGTTCTTCTTCCATATGCTTTAGAAATGGTACCAGCGTCCAGACATCATTTCTATCCTGGAAAATATCCGCTGAAGCCACGTATTCGCTGTCAACTCCATCTGTACATTATATCCAAGCTTTAACTGGGCATTCTTCATATGGTCATCTTTCATATGCATAAAGGCGGCATCAATATCCGTCTTTGAATAACTGTTGCGCTCTCCAAAACGGGAATGGTGCAGGTCATAGAGCAGCTGCCTGTTGAGGAACCGCTGAAACATCTCCTGATAACGCTGATAATTCGTTTTTCGTTTTTCCCAGCCTTGCACAAAAGAAATACGGTGTTCCTGGCAGTAGGATGTTAAATAGCCAACAATCTTCAGTAGATCAGAAGCTGTGTTTTTTTTGTAACACAGAAAGACTGAATGTATTCGTAGTTTACCAGCCGAATCGCTTTCTCAATGGATCCAAACATCTTTTCTTCCCATTTTCCTACGGATTTTTTCCAGACAAAAGTATATTTGTTTGCGCATGACTCCAGCTTCGTTCCATCAATAAAAACAGTTTCTTTTGATAATTCTCCCACGAGAGCAAGCCGCCGGACGAGCTGATAGAACAGGTCTTCACAGGCTTCCGCTAAAAATAATCAACACAAAAGTAAACATCGTTGAATTGTAACTAGATGTATCCTAATTACCTCAAGAATTTAGATCTCTATTTCAACTAATTATACAAATTTCGCTTGTTATAGTAATACTCTAATTAAGCATCATTTTCTTTCGCCTTACCAATACTAATTAGAAGCCAGAAAACAGGAGTCACAATAGGTAAATTCAGATTCACAAATGCTTGTACGCTATAACAGATCACTCCAAATACAACAGCAACAATATATGAATTTTTGTAACTTCTCAATCCATTTTTAATAAAAGATAAAATAAACAATATATATGAAGCTAAACCGGCTATTCCAACCGTTATAAGACAATGTAAATATTCATTATGTGCACTATCAAATACCTCGTTATACGGATTATGGGCCGTCTTTCTTAATAATAATATGCCAAAAGTTTCAGGTCCATATCCAAATACCTTTTTCCATAAGGGTAGATTATTAAAGCATTCAATTGCATTTCTCCAGATATATCCTCTATGTGTTCCCCATTCATCATTAAAAATTAAGTAATTACCAAACTTACCATATTTTAAAGAATGGCCTGATACATTCGCATCAAATAAAATTAATATAAATAATATAGTAATTACAATTAGACTGCCCAACCATAAAAATCTCAGAATGTTGCCATAGCATCTGTTTTCCTTTTTCTCTTTATCTAGAAAATACCATAAAGTAATAGTAAACCATAAAGATAGAATTACGATTAATAACCCTTTAAAATTTACTATATAATTAAATACACTATCAATACCAATAACCTGACCTTCAAAAAATATATTGATCCACCCCACACATTTAATGACGGTAAGAAAAGTTGCAATTACGATTAAATAATTTCTTATTCCTTTCTTGTTATCAAAGAGATACAATGGTAAGAAAGCAAACAGAGCAGTTAATGAAAGATAAGCATTATCACTTGCCCCCATAATAATAGCAAAGAATCCAATAAACATGCATGCAAAATAAAATGCTCTGTATTTTTTACTTGTATTGGAAGAAAAAAGTACAGTAGATATGGCAACAATTAAACCTACATAAGCAGTATAGGTATTTATATTTCCAATTGTAGAAGTAAAAATATTTTTTTGGTTCTCTAGCATTGATAATTTAAAATGAAATAAATCAAGTTGGAAATAATCTGTAATACCAAAAAGGCACACGACTATACCAGCTGCTAAAATTGCATCTATATACAACTTTTTAAACTCTAAAAATTTACTTACTATAAAATAGGAAGAAACATAAAAAATTATTAAAAATAAACCAGTATATCTACCCTCATTTCCCCAAAATGATTCATATAAATAATCGGATGTAATTGTAGATATAATAGCTATTCCTAAGTAACTCAAAGCAAAATAATCAGTCATACTTAATTTCATAAAAATATGTTTAAGAGAATGTCCATGAGTGTATAATAAATTTTTTCTTTTGCCTTTTATTATTGAATAAATAGCCAATATAACAATCAAGCTAATTGAACAAAACAAGTAATAATAATACTTAACAATTAATATATCAAAATAATAATTTTTTACAATTAAAGGAACTCCTATACCTATTAAAATTACATATACGCCTACTAAGCTTTTTAATAAATTTGTTTTCTCTATTTTTTCATTTTCTATCATCACAATTGTCCCTTTCAAATTGAGTCTTACTAAATTACGAAAAGACAAGATATTTCTTTCAGATTTAGCTAGTAAATTATCGTAGTACAATTATTTGTTGCACCATAATTTTTTATACTCAATATTCGCAATATTATTACTATATATAACACCTGGATTTCACAATATTTATCGATTAATTACACCAATGATTTTTTAAAAATTTCCCTTTCATTCAACAGTTTAAAATTGACAAAGTTAGGTAAATTATATCATATATTGCAGGATAAAGCAAAATTTATTTGTAAACATATTCCTGCAGACTGTATTGGCATGTTTTATTATACAAAAAGGATTGCTGCAATACTAACATATATTGTTAGCTTGCAGCAATCCCCTCTTAATCACTATTTACTTATATCAGAAATTAATCCTCTACAAAGATTTCAGTGATCTTCTCACCGCTCTGTTTGTAGCAACGGCTATTACCATCTTTAGCTTTGCTCTTGTTCTTCTGAACAGAACCTGAAGCATTAACTAATTTAAATTCAGCACCAGCTGTTTTGGCAGAATCTACTACATAATACTCAGTATATTTCTCTTTATCATAGCTAGGCTTCTCAGTTGTATAATCCTTAATGAAATCCTCTGTTGTTAATACAGAGTAAAGTTTAATAGCTTTGCCATCATCATTAGTAGCATCTTCAATCTTAACAACTGCATACTTATCATCTTTATCAGCTGCCATTAACATACCTGATGAATAGTACTTGCTATTATCTTCACCATTCTTACCTGCGCCCTTAAGGCTACCAGACTTATTGAAGAAGAAGTTAATGGATTCACCATCAATGCTTACAGACTGCTTATTAGTCTTCATAGAACCATCATCGCCACTTCCAAAGTAATAGCAGCTATAACCCTTCTTAAGCAATTTGTTAGCATTCTCTTTGAAGTTATCCTCAGTATCAAATGCATAATTATCATTATCATCAGCAAGGATGCTATCAATCTTAGTTGTGCTGCCAGTTTCGAACTTAATAAATCTCATTCCAGCTCTCATTCTGCCGAACTCATCAAATGCATACTTCTTGCCATTTACGGTCTCAATCTTGGAAGCAACTAAGTTGCCATCCTTGTTTGAATAATACCAAGCATCAGAACTATCATCATAGTTGCCTTTGTTCAGAGTTTCATCTGCAACTACCTGGAACCAACCCTTAGTTACTCTTGCGCCATCTTCAGGTGAACCGAAGTACTTGAAGTTGTCACTGTAAGAAGGTGTACCCTGGCCAGCCTTGCTGTCAGTTGGAACAGATGGGGAACCATAGAATATCCACTCTGCATTCATACGTCCGTGATCATCAAAGCTGTACTTCTTACCATTAATGGTCTCGCCCTTTTTACCAGCAAGTTTTTTACCATTACTCTTGAAGTAGAACCAACGTGTCTGATTCTCATCATCAAAAACATTCTTGCTTGAGTATCCGTCTTTATCTGTATTCTCAAAATTAGGATCTACGATGTCAAGGCTCATCCAACCAACCGTCTGAGCACCGTCATTTTCGGTACCGCAATAGTAAACACCATTGCCATTCTCCCAAGCATCATCCCCGGTTTTCCTCTCGCCGTCAGAACCGATCCAACCATATAACATTTTACCTTCGTCATTAAAGATATAGTTCTTACCGTTGATAGATTTGAATACAGCATTGGAAGTATTTGAAGAAGTCTTATAAGCCTTACCATTGGAACCAAAATAGTACCAGAAATTAACAGGCTCATCATCGCTTCCATCATAATCTTCATTCTCAACGGAAACCCATTTGTTAGTAACCATAGCACCGTTATCATCTACATAATAGTAGTTGTCGCTATATTCAACAATAACATCGGTAGCCATTTCACCATCTTCGTTTAAGTAGAACCAGTTGTCGCCTGATTTCTCCCACTTCTCTGTCTCTTTGTCTCCGCTCTTGCTGTAATATACCCATGTACCATTTTCTTCCTGCCAGCCAGTTGCTGCGAAAGAGGTCATGGAAGCGCCTACTGCCAGCAGTGCTGCTGTAGATAAAACAGCAACTAATTTAGTCTGCTTTTTCATAATTAATGCACACTCCTTTTTTCTTTTTGAAATTTTTCTGAAATTCCTAATAGCATTACGAGGTAATTATACTTCCTATAATGGAAATTATCAATACTTTTTTTACTTTTTTTGCATATTTTGCAAATTCAAAAAAATATTTACAATTCCGGAAGAAGCTATCAATTCCTCCATCACATGGAACATTATAATACATATTTTGTAAAAATGCTATAACTTTTATCTGTTCATTTTCTTACATAAATATTACGAAATAGCTTTTTTTAGGAAAAATTGTTTTTTAAAAATACATAGCTTCGTTTTTTGGTAGAAATTCTTATTTTCTCTGTGTTATTTATGCCTTTTCCAACGCCAATCATCTATTGATTTTTACCAGTTCAATGGTATAATGTTCATATAAATATGTACTAATGTTTTTTTGAACGCATAATCAAACTCAATTTACTATATGTGGAGGTTAAATTAATATGAATCGTAATGTTATTATCTGCCGTCTTGTTTTGGAAAACCCGGCAGTCACACAAAGAGAGATCTCTCAGGAGCTTATGGTTTCACTTGGCACTGCAAACAGCCTGGTAAAGGACTGCATAGAAAAGGAACTGATAGCACCTGGTAAAATGAATGAATCATATGAACTGCTTCCTGCCGGCAGGGTTCTTCTTGACCAACATAAGGTGGATGGAGCCGTGATCATTGCGGCCGGCTTCGGATCCCGTTTTGTTCCGCTGACCTTCGAAACCCCTAAGGGTCTTTTAGAAGTATTTGGCGAGCGCATGATCGAGCGCCAGATCCGGCAGCTGCATGAGGCGGGTATCACTGACATCACAATCGTAGTCGGGTATCTGAAAGAAAAATTTGAATACCTTATAGATAAATATAAGGTCAGGCTTCTTTATAATCCTGAATACTCTAAGAAGAATACTCTGGCTACCATATACCACGCCAGAGAATTATTTAGAAACAGAAATATGTATCTCCTTTCCTCAGATAACTGGATGCGCCATAATATGTATCATACCTACGAAGGGGGCGCCTGGTACTCCTCTTCTTATATGGAAGGAGAAACTTCTGAATGGTGTTTTGATTATAATAAGAAGGGACGCATTTTAAACGTGACAGTTGGGGGGCAGGACAAATGGGTGATGTATGGACCTGTATTCTTCTCCAAATCCTTCTCAGATCAGTTTCTGCCAGTTCTGGAAGCTTATTATGAGATTCCTGGAACAGAGCAGTTTTATTGGGAAAATGTCTTAATGGAAATGCTCTCAGGCGAAGCTGCAAAGCGACTTCCTGAAATCTCTGAAGCAGGCCGTGAGATCGAACTGCATATCAACCGGAGGCCGGCTGATGAGGTTTATGAATTTGAAAATCTGGAAGAGCTTCGGCGGTTCGATATCAAGTATCAGCACCGCTCTGACAATGAAGCTCTGGAGCTGGTTTCCAAGGTTTTTAATGTCCCGGAATCTGACATTACGGAAATCAGATGTTTAAAAGCAGGTATGACGAACAAATCTTTTCTGTTTAAGATTAAAGACCGGAATTATATCTGCAGGATTCCCGGACCTGGTACGGAACTGCTGATTAACAGACAGCAGGAGAAATCGGTTTACGATGCTCTCTCTCAATATGATATTACGGAAAAGGTTATTTATTTTAATGGAGAATCCGGATATAAGATTGCGGAGTTTTATGAGGGTGCCCACAATGCCAAGCCTGACAGCTTAGAGGAGATCAGCCGCTGCATGGCACTTGTACGGTAATTTCATAAATCGGGAATTGAAGTTTCCCACAGCTTTGATTTCCATGAACGAATTGATTTCTATGAAAATCTCTGCAGGCGGTATGGAGCTGTTCCCTTTGAGGATTATTCTGAGGTTCGCAGCCAGATGGCTGAACTTTTACAGAATTTAGACA
>JAEWPQ010000241.1 GCA_023460575.1 Bacillota bacterium | reverse complement strand
TCACCGTTCCCGATTAAGGGACGCTCCAAGCTGGTCTTCTCCTGATATTCCGGCAAGGCACTTTCACCGTATGTGCCTCTCTCTGAGCTCTCCTGTCAGGATACTGGTCTTGTCACCGCTTTATCTTGATTGCATTTCTATGCCTAAATTATAACACTCAAAAACGTTTTGTCAAGCGTCATGAAATATTTTCTTACAAAAGGAGAAGAAGTGCCGCTGTAATTGCCACAATGCTGATTATAATTGAAAGGGAATTAATGGCACTAGCCATTTCAATATCGCCTTTTAAATCCGCTGTAAATGCAGGTGCTACAGATGCAACCGGACCAAGAGTAACTATGGCAAGTGTCTGGCGGACTTCCAGACTAAAGGGGGACAGAAAGTAAAATCCCACAGCCATAACGATCGCAATCGCATACCTCATTCCAAGTATCTGAATGATTTTCTTTATTTTTTCTTTATCCATGCGGATCTCAAACCCGATTCCAAGCATCAGCAGAGCAAGAAATGCATTGGATGCGCCTGCAGTGTCAGCGAAACTGATTATGACACCCGGAAGCTTTATCTGCAGGATGCTTAAAACAGTCATAATGACATAAGCATCAAAGGGAACCGAGGAAAAAAGCTTTTTCACCGTCATGATAACAGAAGGTTTCTCTTCTCCTCCTGCAACTACGCTGGCAAGAGAATAGGTCATTCCTGTACACATTACGGAATTTCCCGCATCAAAAAGACTGGTTGCCGCAAACCCTACAGGGCTTAAGAAGCTCTGCACAAAAGGCATGGTGAAATTCCCCACATTGTAGCCCGACATATTGAGCATGGCGAAGGCTTTGCTGTCTCCAGAACGTGAAATATTTGATATATATCCTATCCCTATTGTTACAAAATTACATAAAATTCCAATGACACACATGGCAAGGAGGCAACGCTCCATGGTAATTTTGTTGAAATTGGAAACGATGGCAGCCGGAAGGGTAATCTTTATCACCACTCTGGAAATCAGATAAAAATCTTTTGCCTGAAAAAAACCTGCCCGTTTTAGTAAGTAGCCCATTATAATTATCGCCACAAAGGCTGCTGCCCTCATTAGTACTGCTGTCATAAAAACTCCTTTTTAAGTCTCCAGGCAAAATTGCCGGCGGTGCTGTAAGGCCCCGCCGGTAGTTCTTTTTTATATTATTTTACTTCTACGCTCCAGCCTGCAGGTCCTGTCAGCCTGCCAAGCTGTATGCCGGTAATGGTATCATAGCATCTCTGTGTGAGTTCGCCGATCTTTCCTCCGCCGATCGACATTCTCTCTTCCTCAAACCGAAGCTCCCCAACCGGTGAAACGACTGCTGCCGTACCGGTTCCAAAGCATTCTTCCATCTCTCCTGATCTGGCTGCAGCCACCACTTCATCTACAGAGATCTTCCGCTCTTCGACCTTAATTCCCCATTCTCTGCACAGGGAAAGAACAGAATCTCTTGTAACGCCTGGAAGAATGCTGCCGTTTAGTTCAGGAGTGATAACAACGCCGTTTATCTTAAAGAAAATATTCATGGCGCCCACTTCTTCGATGTATTTGCGGTGAACTCCGTCAAGCCACAACACCTGGGAGTACCCTTCATCATGGGCTTTCACCTGCGAAGCCAGGGAAGCAACATAGTTTCCGCCGGTCTTTGCTTCACCGATTCCGCCTTTTACCGCTCTTACATACTCATCCTCGATCCAGATCTTAACCGGGTCAAGTCCGCTTGCGTAATAAGCACCCACAGGAGACAGTATAATCATAAACTTATAAGTATGAGATGGTCTCACTCCCAGAAACGGATCAGTCGCTATAACAAAAGGTCTGATATAAAGAGATGTTCCAGGCTTTGTGGGAATCCAGTCCTGATCCACGCTTACAACTGTCTTTAACGCCTCTAAAAAGAGTTCTTCCGGAATCTCAGGGATGCAGAGTCTGTCATTGCTTCTGTTGGCTCTCTCAATATTCTTGTCAGGACGGAACAAAAGGATCTTTCCCTCTTCGGTTTTATATGCTTTTAAACCTTCAAACATCTCCTGACCGTAATGGAACACCATAGATGAAGGCTCCAGTTCCAGCTTGTGATAAGGTACAACTCTTGGGTCGTACCAGCCCTTTCCTTCCTCATAATCCACCTCAAACATATGATCCGTAAATATGGTACCAAATGTCAAAGGATTTTCTTTGCCCGGTTTTTCTTTCGGGCAAGCGGTTCTCTCAATTCTTATAGTCTGCATGTTATACTCTTCCTTTCCCATACCGGCATTTCGTCAGCTTTTATAATTTGTTTATCATTATCTTCCAAAAAACTGCTGATGTCAAGAATTTTCAGCCTGTTTTAGTCTGCCGAAATGGAATCAAATCCATAACTTCTGGTTATATAACGGGGAAATTCCATTCTTACCGTCTTCATGGGGTTCACCGTCTGACAGATCACTAAGTCTCCTGCCAGGGTCAGAAGCATTCCTGCATCTTCATCGTCCATGCCGATTTTTTCTTTCAGAAAATCATACATCTGTCTGACCGCTTTTCTCCATGCAGTTTCCACATCGACGGCTGAAGCAATGGTGATCAGCTTCTCACCGGTCTCTATCAGGGGATATGGAACGCAGTTTTTATTTTTCACCACGTCAACACGCAGAACCGCCTTCCCTTCTATCTCCAGACCGCAGTCTTCCACCTCTCCGTCGCCCATAATGCCATGAAAGTCACCAAGAGATAAAAGAGCTCCCTCTGCAAAAACCGGAAGATAAAGAGTGACCCCTTTTCTGATCTGTGTACAGTCCATATTTCCGCCGTGATCCATAGGAGTAATGGTGGAAACACCATCTCCGCCCGGAGCCACACCGATCACTCCGATCATGGGTGTAACGGGCAGCTTCAGCTGCTCACTGTAATGAGCGTAACCATCAGTTACAGGAATCCTCTTCAGAACTTTTTCTTGAAAAAATTCCTTCTCACTGCCGCTTCCCGGTCCCAGCATGACTACTCCCACAGGTCCCGGTATGATATCCAGTATATCAATCTTTAACATATCTCCAGGCATGGCGCCTTCTATATAAAGTGGTCCTGTAGCCGGATTTCCAGGCTTTCGCACAACATTTTCAAAAGTTGCCTCTTCAGGAAGAAACTGATTGGTAAAGCAGTCGTAAGTTTCAAAAACCACTGTCTCTCCCGCTTTGATCCGTTCACAGGGAGGATTATCTTTTGACAGTGTATGGGTAATATAATTTCTGGTTATGGTTTTCATCTTTTCTCTCCTTTCCGGGGTCTGGTCTTTCCGTTAAGCTCCGGCCATACCGTCACCAGCATGGTAATAAAACAGGCGCCTCCTCCGATCAAATTGGAAATTGGCTCTGCCATTAGAACCCCATAGGCTCCGTTCCCCATAATGACAGGAAGAAGCAAGATGAGAGGAATGACTATTACGACTTTTCTGAAAATGGAAAAAAACACTGCCCTTCTGGCTTTTCCAAGAGCTACGAAAACCGACTGCCCGGCAAACTGAAGAGACATGAGGAAGAATCCGAAATAATAAATCCGCATGGAAGGAATTCCTGCCTCCAGAAGTTCTCCGTCCTGATTGAAAATACGAATAAAAAACTCAGGAAAGCTGTGAACCATTATCCACATGACAGTTGTATATACAATGGCTACCACAGATGTGAATTTAATGGCCTGCTTTACTCGTTTGTATTCACCAGCTCCGTAATTAAATCCCATAACTGGCTGCGAACCATTGGTCAGTCCATTGACCGGCATGGATATAACCTCCCTGACAGAATTAATAACTGTCATAATTCCTACATATAAATCCCCGCCATAGTGCTGAAGAGAGGAATTGTACATAATCTGCACCAGACTGTTGGTCACTGACATGGTAAAACCCGACATCCCAAGAGCTGTAATCGACTTTATCCGGTATCTTTTTAAACGAAAAGCTGAAAGCTTCAGCCGCAGTATGGTCTTTTTCCCGCTTAAAAACAATACAATCCAAAGGGCTGAGAGAAACTGGGATATAATTGTGGCAAGAGCGGCCCCTTTTACCCCCATTCCAAGGGCAAAAATAAAGATGGGATCCAGCACAATATTGGCTGCCGCCCCAACCATAACCGTCATCATCCCTATGGTTCCAAACCCCTGGGAATTGATAAAGCTGTTCATCCCAAGTCCTATCATTACAAAAACACTTCCAAGAAGGTAGATGCTTAAATACTGATCGGCAAACGGATAAGTCTTATCACTGGCACCAAACAAATACAGCATAGGCTTTTTAAAAATCAGCCCTAAAGCAGTAAGAAGAATTCCAAATACAATGAGAAGAACAAAGGAATTCCCCATAATTTTTTCCGCTTCTTCCTCATTGCCCCGGCCTCTTTCAATGGAACACAGAGGTGCACCTCCCATTCCGAACAAATTGGCAAAAGCGATTACCATGGAAATAATGGGAAGACATAGTCCCAGTCCGGTCAGAGCCAGTGTTGCATCCTCAGGAATCCTTCCTATGTAAATTCTGTCTATAATATTATAAAGAACATTAATCAGCTGGGCAAGGGTCATGGGAACTGCCAGCTTTAATATATTCCCTACTATATTTCCTTTTGAAAAGTCATTCTTTGTAACTGCCATTGATTCACTGCCTCTCTGCTGTATTATGCTCCCAACAAAGCACTTTTTTAATCATATCATGGATTTTCCCATTTTGCATCCGGTTTTTTCCAGTCACTCTATGTGAATTCCCCTTCTGCTGCCCAAAAGGACGTGTTGCAAAAATAGATTAACAGAAAAGAGGGTATCGCAAAATCACTAAAATAAAGTGATAGAGTGACACCCTCCCCAGGACAACACGAAAAAACTTACATAAGGGAATGATACAACCGGATAATGTCCTCCAGGCCGGCTTCTTTGGGATTACCGGGAGCACAGGCATCTGCTGCTGCTGATTCAGCCAAAAATGCAACATCCGCTTCTTTTGCGATGCTTTTTAAATCATCAGGAATTCCTACATCTGCAGAAAGCTTTTTAACAGCAGCGACTGCAGCCTTTCTGTATTCCTCCGGGCTCATGGAATCTGTTCCTTCCACTCCCATGGCTTTTGCTATATCACGATACTTCTCTCCGGTTGCTTCCGCATTAAACTCCATGATCGTAGGAAGGAGTATCGCATTGGCCACTCCATGAGGAGTATCATAGACTGCGCCCAGAGCATGGGCCATAGAATGTACGATTCCGAGACCGCAGTTTGAAAATCCCATACCAGTCATATATTGTCCCAATGCCATACCCTCTCTGCCTTCCGGGGTATTGTCGACAGCATCTCTTAAGCTTTTGCCAATCAGCTCAACCGCTTTTAAATTAAACATGTCAGTAATGGGATTGGCACCTTTTGTGATATATCCTTCGATTGCGTGAGTGAGCGCATCCATACCGGTAGCTGCAGTCAGCCCCTTAGGCATGCTGGACATCATGTCCGGATCAACAATTGCCACGACGGGAATGTCGTGAGGATCTACACATACAAATTTACGTTTTTTCTCCACATCAGTAATTACATAGTTGATCGTCACTTCTGCTGCAGTACCAGCCGTGGTTGGAACAGCAATGATCGGGACAGAAGGATTCTTTGTAGGGGCAACTCCTTCTAAACTTCTTACATCTGCGTATTCCGGGTTTGCAATAATAATGCCGATTGCTTTGGAGGTATCCATGGAGGAGCCGCCCCCAATGGCAATGATGTAATCAGCACCGGATTTTTTGTATGCTTCTACTCCGGTCTGAACATTCCCGATTGTGGGGTTCGGCTTAATATCAGAATAAATTTCATACTCCAGACCATTTTCTTCCAGTATTTTAGTCACTTTCGATGTAACCTGGAATTTAATTAAATCAGGATCTGATGCGACAAATGCCTTCTTAAATCCTCTTTTTGCTACTTCGCCAGGAATCTCAAGTATGGCACCCGCACCGTGATAAGAAGTTTCATTTAAAATAATTCTGTTTGCCATGGTTATCTCTCCTTTTCTTTTCTTCCATGAAGGAAGCCGTTTTATACTGTTATAATTTTAACAACCAGGCTTTAAAAAATAAAGTTACAGTTTATGGTTTTTGTAACAAATGTTACATCAGCCTTAAACTGTAACTTTAATTATGTGCATAAATACCAGAATTCAAACCAGGCCGGCTTCTGAAAAAATCTGAGACAGCTTAGGCGGCATCGCTTCCACAAGGCTCTCTGCCATCTCCTTCGGTGACTGAGGCATACCGGAAAGAACCCATTTCACAGTCATATACACAGATCCACGGCAATACATCTCCAGCAGGAACTGAATCTCATCTGATAAAGGCTCCTGCCTTCTATGAATTAACAGATCCGTATAGAATCCCATGATTAGTTCGAAATCATGCTCCTTTAATGAATTATAATCATCGGAGCGGAATGCACCGGTAAAGAAGACCGACTCCGTCTGGATAAACCGGAACTTTTCATTCAGACTCTGGCAGACAGTTTTGTCTACGCCGATCTGGGCAAATGATTCCAGCACCAGCTTATCAAAATACCAGTTTATCAAATCATACTTGTCCTTAAAATTCCGATAGAATGTCTGCCTTGTCATCTGACAGCCGTCTACAATATTCTGGACTGTGATTTTATCCACCGGTGTGGACTTCATGCAGTCTTTTATGGAATCGGCAAGCCGGTATTTTGTCTTTTCATTCTTATTGGGATAGTCAGCCATGTTCCGCTCCTGTCATGTATATTTGTTTTTATTTTATCACAGCAGGAGCTTTTTGTGAATATTGATATTGCTGATAAAAACTTCTTATTAAGTAATCGGGGCAGGATTAAAAATACATAAATCATTGTGGAGACGGTATTTTTCTGCCCAGGTCTGCTTCCTCCCGCTGGCTACATCAATGATCTCATGAAACAGCAGTGTTCCGATTTCTTCAATTGTCGATTCTCCTGAGGCAATGGTTCCTGCATTGATATCTATTAAGTCCTGCCACTGTGCCTTCATGTCATTTCTGGAGCAGACCTTGATGACCGGGGCGATTGCCAGACCATAAGGAGTTCCTCTTCCTGTCATGAATACCTGAAGTCCGATACCGCTTGCCAGCTGGCAGGGGCCGCAGACAATATCACTTGCCGGCGTTGCAGCATAGATAAGCCCTTTTTTGCTGGGTTTTTCAGCAGGCGACAGCACTTCCACAATGGGAGAGGTTCCGGATTTTGCAATGGAACCCATGGCCTTTTCCACGATGTTTGCAAGCCCGCCCTTTTTATTTCCGGGAGTAGGATTTGCACTGCGGTCTACCTCTCCTTCCTGAAGGTAATGATCATACCATTTCATCTCACTGGCCAGTTTTTTTCCGACCTCTTCATTGATGCACCGCTCCGCCAGTAGATAGACTCCGTCCCTGACCTCTGTCACCTCGGAAAACAAGACGGTTGCACCGCCTTTTACCAGCATGTCCGATGCATAGCCTGCCGCCGGATTGGCAGTAACTCCGGAAAATGCATCGCTTCCGCCGCACTGCATTCCAATGAGTAAATCAGAAAGGGGAAGAGTCTCACGTTTTCTTTCATTTAAAATCTTAAGCTTCTTCTCTGCCATTTCCATCAGGGCCCCAATCATATCTTCAAATCCCTCTTTTTCCTGAAGTATGATCACATTGTCCGGATTAATATCTGCAGAATCGCAAAGCATCTCTACCGTAAACTTTTCACAGCCAAGCGCCACCACCATAAGCTGTCCGCCAAAATTGGGGTGCTTTGACAAATTTCTAAGGGCGCGGATCGGGATTTTCGCCTCCGGGGCATTGATGGCAACTCCGCAGCCGTAGGCATGATTAATGGGAACAATGTCATCGACACCTGGATATTTATAAAGGAGTTCCCGTTTCATACGCTCCACCGCAACATTTAATACACCGGTCACACACTGAACTGTTGTACTGATTCCCAGAATGTTACGGGTTCCGGCTGGTCCACCCCATGGATTTACGTATCCTTCCCATGTCGCTTCCGGCGGCTCTGGTAAGTCTGTTACAAGATTGGTTGAAAATATCATATGATCCACTTCCGGCGGTTCTGGAAGTTCCAGCATATATTCATTAATCCAGTCTCCTTTTTTAACATCCTCTGTTGCGTAGCCCAGCACCACACCATAGCGGATCACAGACCCTCCCTTTTCAATATCCTTAAGCGCAATCTTGTGGGCCTGGGGAATATCGTGTCTGGCAGCAACACCGGGCAATATTTCCTGGCCTGCTTTAATCTCATCGACTGCAATTGCCACATTATCTTCTTCTTTGATTTTAACAAACAGCGGTTTACTCATTTCTTGCCGATCCTTTCCAAAGTGATATTACACAAAAATCATAAAACTTCTGCTTGTTTTTATTATAAATACACAGTATTCATTTGTAAAATTCATATTATTAATAATTCTCAAACTTTTTCTTTGAGTAATTATTGTACTTTTGAGTTAATTGGCCTATACTGACATTATATGATTGATACAGGGGGAAATATCTTGGATACCAGACAGATTGAATATATATTAAAGATTGCAGAAGAAAATAACATCACAAAAGCTGCAGAAAAGCTCTTTCTCACACAGCCCGCATTAAACCAGCAGCTTCTTCGTCTGGAAAAGGAACTGGGTACTCAGCTTTTTCACCGTTCACGGACGAATTGGAGACCTACCCAGGCTGGGGAGGTATATCTTGAAAGTGCCAGGAAAATGCTGCTGATTAAACAGGAAACTTACCGCACCATCGGCGATATGGTTTCTGATAAAAAGGGAACGCTGTCAGTTGGCCTGACACCAGGGAGAGGTATTGCCATGTTTTCCGCCGTCTATCCCAAATTCCATCAGAATTTTCCCGGTATTCACATCATACCGGTGGAACGCAGTGTGATAAACCAGCAGGAGTTGATTATAAGAGGTGAGCTGGATATTGGCTTTCAGACATTATGTCCCAGCCAGCGCACGAAAGACGAATATGTGGAGCTGGGAAAAGAGGAAATTCTTCTTGCTCTTCCCACAAAGCACCCTTTATGCAGCCAGACAGAAAACAGTGAGGAGATTTATCCGGAACTGGATATCAAAGCCCTGGCAGAGGATCCTTTTGTTTTGATGTACCGGGAATCCACCATTCGCTATCTGGTGGACCAGATCTTTCTTGAAGCAGATTTTACACCGAATGTATTGTTCGAGACCTCCAGCACCAGCGCAATCATTACCATGATTCAGGCCGGGCTTTGCTGCGGTCTTATTCCCATGTCCTATTTCCAGACGAAGCCGGAAGGGATTGCATGCTTCTCCCTTCCTTCCCACCCCACATGGGATGTGGTGGCTTCTTACCGGAAAAACAGCTACTTAACCCGCGCAGCCAGATACTTTATCAGGCTTGCCGCGGAATATTGGAACTATTAATCCTCATTTAAGAACTCAAACAGATTTAATCCCACAGTCGCATCCGCTCTTCTGCCTACTGCACCCGGGATTTCCGTAACAATGATCTCTCCCGTAGCGCTGATGACTGCACGTCCCAGATGACCGCTGTGACATTCTCCGTTATGGGGATTTCCTATAACCATGTGAAGATGGAGATAAGGTTCTCCGTCTTTTTCAGTGATGCTGCCCATGAGAGACGCAATTTCATAAAGCCCCTTGTACTCATGACTGTAATACTCTTTCTTTTCTGTATCATAAACGCCAAGCTGAACATTACCTGCTGCACCCAGACCATTTACGGAAGCCAGCCTGATCTTTTCTTTTTTACAGATTTGTATCAGACTGGTTATAATTTCCTCTCCCGGATCCAGACGTATGACAAATGTATGTTCAAATTTTCTATACTCCATATGTATTCGCCTCCTGTTAATTAATCTTTCACAACTGCTTCCTGATTCTCTTTAACAAACATGATGATAAATACCAGAGCTAAAAGCATGCAGGAAAACCAGATGGTTTTTTCCGCAAATAAAGGTACCAGGAAACTGCCTGCTGCTGCACCCACGGCAAAAAACAGGATTACCCCATAATAGCGAAGGCATTTTTCAAGGCTTTCCCTGTCCCTTGTCTGACGGTACCGGTAAAACATTTCGGTAGCACTTCTTAGATTCCCGATACACATGGTGCTTGCAAAAGCACTGCCCTTCATCTTTCTAAACGCTTCCACCTGCATGGCACAGACAAAGGATACCATGGCGTTGGCGGCCAGATCGAAGGACCTGGGCAAAAATCCTACCATAAACAAAAGCGCCATTTCCATAACCACCACAATCTGCCGCCAGTGTATTCTGTCATTGTCTTTGTATTTTCCTCTGATTATTTCAGATACATAGATTCCTGCAGCAAAAGCCAGAATCGGCATCAGATAGCGGAAGGCTGTCTGCCAGCTTCTGTTCATAATACTGTGGGCAAAAATAATGATATTACCGGTCTGCGCATTGGCATATACCTTCCCTCTGTAAAAGTAGGTATAGGCATCCTGCAAGCCGCCTGATAACGTGAGGATTACTCCCGTTGACATGGCTTCTGACATCTGCCCCTCAATTCTTTTCCAGATCATTTTCCATCACCTGCCTTTCCAAAGCCTACTATATCACATCTTTTCCTGATTGAAAACAAAGGGTGGCTGAAAGTGAACAAAAAATCTGTAGTATCTGCCAAATTAAACATAAAATTAGTAGATTTAATTTCTTCTTTGCTTTATGCTTATTGAGCACGAAAAAACATTACCCAGAAGAGGAGAAATACCATGTCAGAAAAAGCAGCATTATCTGCCAAAGATGAAAAATTCCGCAATTTCGCACTGCATGCCAATATGTGGAAGGTGGTTCTCTATGTCGGAGCACCGTTAGCACTCTATCAAAGCTTAAATCAGCTTTTTAAAATATTTGACTCCATGATGGCTGCCCATATCAGCGCATCTTCCGTTTCCGCAGTTGCCTATCTTTCGCAGATCAGCTTAACGCTGTCTGCTCTGGGAGGAGGGCTTGCCATTGGATCCAGTTTAAAAATCAGTGAAGCTTATGGTGCAGGAGATTTTAATCTTGTAAAAAAACGGGTCAGCAGCCTTTTTGCCATGTGCGGATTATTGGGAGCGGTGATTCTTCTTATTCTCATGCCCGCAGCTCCCCAATTTCTTAAATTTGCCAAAACGCCGGACAGTTTTATTGCAGAAGGCACCCAGTATTTCCGTCTGGAGCTGATCGGTATGGTCATCAGCTTTTTCAATAACGTATATATTGCCATCGAAAGAGCCAGAGGAAATTCCGGCAGAATCCTGCATTTAAACATGGGTGTTATTGTCATTAAGCTTTCCTTAACTGCTCTGTTTGTTTATGTGATGGGGGCCGGAATCAATATGATCTCCGTTGCAACAATCATCTCCCAGATTTTTATTCTTGCAGCTGCAATTAAAAACTTAAACCAGAAGGACAATGCATTTGGCTGCTCCTTACACAGCATCAGTTTAAAATCTGCTGTTGTCAGACCGATGATCACCCTGTCCATACCGGTTATTGTCGAGAAAATCGCCTTTTCCCTTGGAAAAGTAGTCATTAATTCCATGAGCACAATTTACAGTGCGCTGACTGTTGGTGCCCTTGGTATCTCCAATAATATCGGCGGTATCACTACAATGCCGCAAAATGGTTTTCAGGAGGGCGGTTCTGCCATCATCAGTCAGAATATGGGAGCTGGTAAACCCGGCCGTGCCATGAAGGCTTTCGGCTGTATCCTGGTGATCAATGTTATTTTAGGGGCGGTTCTTATGTCCTTATCCCTGCTCTTTTTAGGACAGATCAGCAGGCTTTTTGCAGGCCAGAACAGGGAATTCGCTGATATGATTGCATCGATTTACCGTTATGAGGCCTATGGCGCCATTCCTCTTGGAATTAATGCATCCGTTCTTGCACTGCTGTACGGATTCGGCAGAACTAAAATCACCCTGACCATCAATTTCTGCCGGGTATTCGTATTTCGCATTCCGGTTCTGTGGTATCTGCAGAACTATACACAGATGGGAAGTACCAGTGTCGGCGTAGTCATGGCTGTCAGCAATATCTGCACCGGATTATTTGCTCTGGTCATCGGTATCATTGAAATCCGCAGAGTCTGCCTTCAGTATCATATTGCAAACAGCATTTTCCCTGTTTTAAAGAGAAGCCCCCTGCCAAAAGCTGATTCATGACAAAAAACAGGGTGCCCTCCTCCGGCCTTACACCATTGGACAGCACCCTGCTTTTTTATTCCCATAATATAACTTCACCCAAAGCCAGAGATTCAGGAACCTTTATAATTCTCTGATTGGAAGATCCTTTAAATCGAAGTTTTAAGTCCTTTTTCTCTTCTACAAATTTTCCATCTACCAAAACATCAAGGCAGGCTAAAATCCTGCGGGTCTCCGGAACTCTTTCAGCCATATCTCCCAGTATATCTTTTTCAAAGTCATATCCTGTATAACACCAGATGGTTTTATCAGGAAACCGGCGCCGGACGTCTTCCACCAGATGCAGAATTCCTTTCTGGTTTTCCGGATGCATGGGCTCCCCTCCAAGAAGGGTAAACCCTGCAATATAGCTGTGATCCAGATATCCGGTTATCAGCTCCTCCGTATTCTTTGTGAACTCTTCTCCATAGTGAAAATCCCAGGCTTCCGCGTTAAAGCAACCCTTACAGTAATGGGTGCAGCCGCTGACAAACAAGGATACCCTCACACCGGGTCCGTTGGCAACATCGGTGGGTTTTATTGTTGCATAATACATGGCTGCCTCCTAAAGATGCAGTACTCTGGATTTAATTTCTTTTGTCTTACCTGTATTCCAGAAATTTTCTCCTAAATAGCCGCAGGTTCTTCTGGTTACATTCATACGGTTTTTATCTTTATTATGGCACTGGGGGCATTCCCACTCCATATTATCATTAATTATAATCTCACCGTCAAATCCGCATACCTGGCAGTAGTCGGACTTTGTATTAAATTCAGCATACTGAATGTTGTCATAGATAAATTTAACTACATCTTCCATTGCCTGTAAATTGTGCTTCATATTGGGAACTTCCACATAGGAAATGGCGCCTCCGGAAGAAATCTTCTGGAACTGGCTCTCAAAGTTAAATTTGGTAAATGCATCAATATGTTCTCTGACATCCACATGATAGGAGTTTGTATAATACCCCTTATCCGTTACATCAGGAATGCTGCCAAAACGCTCTCTATCAATCTTTGCAAAGCGGTAGCAAAGAGATTCTGCCGGAGTCCCGTACAGTCCAAATCCAAGACCTGTCTCTTCCTTCCACTTGTCTACCCTCTCTCTCATGTAGTTCATAACACAAAGGGCAAACTGCTCCCCTTCGGGAGTGGTATGGCTGACCCCTTTCATGAGCCTGGTAGTTTCATAGAGACCGATATATCCCAGTGAAATTGTGGAATATCCGCCTTGAAGCAGAGCATCGATGGTCTCTCCCTTTTTCAGCCTTGCTATGGCTCCGTACTGCCAGTGAATCGGGCTTACGTCAGACAGGGTTCCTTCCAGTGATTTATGCCTGCACATCAGAGCTTCAAAGCAAAGATTTAACCGTTCGTCCAGAAGGCTCCAGAACGTGTCTTCATCGCCCCTTGCTATAATTCCGATCTGAGGAAGGTTTAAGCTTACGACACCCTGATTAAATCTTCCCTCGAACTTATAGTCCCCGTTCTCATCCTTCCAGGTCGAGAGAAAGCTGCGGCAGCCCATACAGCTGAATACATTGCCCTCATAATTTTCGCGCATCTTCTTTGCTGAAATATAATCCGGATACATGCGCTTGGAGGAGCACTTAACTGCAAGTTTTGTTATATAATCATATCTTCCGCCCTTTAAGCAGTTGTTCTCATCAAGAACATAAATCAGCTTTGGAAATGCAGGCGTTACATAGACACCGGATTCATTCTTAATGCCCTCCAGTCTCTGACGGAGAACCTCTTCCACAATCAAGGCATTTTCTTCAATATATTCATCCTGATCGTCAAGGCATAAAAACAGCGTAACAAAGGGCGCCTGGCCATTGGTCGTCATCAGCGTATTGATCTGATACTGAATGGTCTGGACACCAGACTTCAGTTCATCCCTTAAACGAATGGAAGCCATCTTCTCTGTCATCTCTTCTGATATTGTATCGCCGAACTCTTCTCTGATCTGCTTATGAAATTTATTGCTGCTTTTTCTTAAATATTTTCCCAGATGACGGATGTCTACTGACTGGCCTCCGTACTGATTGCTGGCAACCGCCGCAATAATCTGGGTCATAACTGTACAGGCTACCTGGAAACTCCTGGGACTTTCAATCATCTTCTCATTCATCACAGTGCCATGATCCAGCATGTCCCCGATGTTGATCAGACAGCAGTTAAAAATCGGCTGCACAAAATAATCCGCATCATGAAAATGAATGGCTCCCTGTTCATGGGCAAGAGAAATCCTCTCCGGCAGAAGCATTCTCTTTGTTAAATCCCTGGAAACCTCTCCTGCAATATAATCTCTCTGTGTGGATGCAAGAATGGTATTCTTATTGGAGTTTTCCTCTGCCAGCTCTTTGTTCTCATTCTTAATCAGCTTTAAAATGGATTCATCCGTTGTATTGGCTTTGCGAAGCAGAGCTCTCTGGTAACGGTATATGATATACTTTTTAGATAATGTATATTTGTTGTTATTTACAAGACCGCTTTCGATCATGTCCTGAATGGTTTCCACATTCATCACGTCTTCTGAACAACTCTCCACATGATCTAAAATGGCATCTATCATGTCCTCACCAGCCTGCTCAGCAAGATCCACCTCAGCATTCGCCTTGCGAATCGCCTTGACGATCTTATCTCTGTCATACTCCACAATTCTGCCATCGCGCTTTTGTACTTTTATCATTTCTGTCACCCTAACCTGTTCAATATTTTGTATGTCAATTCAATTCTCCACTACATATAGTGCTTTTTAATTATACACCACCCAGCAAAAATGTAAAGGAGATTTTTGGAATTTTATCGGATAAAGTTAGTCCAGACTTTTTCTTCTTTATTTGGAAGGCTGATTCCTGCTGCCTTTCCGGCCTCAATACATTTTAAAAGCCATGCCATGTTTTTACCGAGAGTCCTCATTGTGTAAAGTCCTTCCAGATCCTGCTCTACATCCTCCGGAGTTCTTCCATGTACCATATTCCAATAGGATGAGGAAACCAGGGGCATCTGGGCAATGGTAAAATATTTATTTAAGGCATCAAGTGTGGCCGTAGTACCCGCTCTCCGTGCAGATGCTATGGCAGCTCCCGGCTTATGGGCAAAATTTCTCCCCCCTGCATAAAATAGACGGTCAAGGAACGAAAAAAGAGTTCCATTGGCAGACGCATAATAAACCGGAGAACCTACAATAAGACCATCTGCCTGTTTCATCTTTTCAATAAACTCATTTACGGGATCATCCTCAAATACACAGGCTCCCTTTTTCATGCATGTTCCGCATGCAATGCATCCATGAATGGCTTTATTTCCCAAATGAACCAGTTCTGTATTGATTCCCTCTGCTTTTAATGACCCTGCCACTTCAAGAAGGGCCCTGTTGGTGCAGCCCTCTTTATGAGGACTTCCGTTTAACAGCAAAACTTTCATGACATTCCCTATCCTTTCTTTAATCCAGAAGCCCAAGCAAATCTTCCTTCGTCAGATTGCTTAGGGAAACTGTACCCTCTGTTATAATCTGCTCTGCCAGATCCTTTTTTGATTCCTGAAGCTTTAAAATATTTTCTTCAATGGTCCCCTTGGTGATTAACTTAAATACAGTCACCTGTTTATTCTGTCCGATTCTGTGAGCACGGTCTGTGGCCTGGTTCTGGGCTGCAACATTCCACCACGGGTCAAAATGAATTACCATATCCGCTGCGGTTAAGTTAAGACCGGTTCCCCCAGCTTTTAAGGATATAAGAAACAGCGGTATCTCATCTTTTTTAAAGGAATTGACCATATGAAGCCTCTCCTCCTTAGGAGTGCCCCCGGTCAGCATATAGTAGGAAATTCCTTCCCCCTTCAGCCTGTTTTCGATAATCTCCAGCATGGAGGTGAACTGGGAAAACAACAGGATCTTATGTCCTCCCTCCACTCCATTTTTAATTAAGTCAACGCAGGTCTCAAGTTTTGCAGAATCTCCCCTGTAATTTTCATAGCATAAATGGGGGTCACAGCAGATCTGGCGCAGCCTTGTAAGCTCTGCCAGTATCTGAATACTGTCTCTTCCGGTTCTGTTTTCTCCGTTTTCCAGTTCTGTCTTTAAGCGGTACGCATTTGCCGTATATAAATCCTTTTGCTCTTTGTCAAACGCGGAGTATACCACTGTTTCCAGTTTGTCAGGCAGTTCCTTTAATACGTCTTTTTTCAGTCTTCTTAAAATAAACGGGCCGATCAGGCGGTGAAGGCTGTCAAGCACCCATTGCTCCTGATTCTTAACTATGGGCATCTCATATTCTTTTTTAAACTTCTGATAATGAAAAAGAAAACCAGGCATCAGAAAATCAAAAATACTCCACAGCTCAGAAAGGCGGTTTTCTATGGGGGTACCTGTCAATGCAAATCTGCAGACAGCATCAACCGATTTAACGGCTTTGGCACTCTGGGTGGATGCATTCTTGATGTACTGGGCTTCATCGATGATCTGAAAACGGAATGTTCTTCCTTCATAAAGGTCTGCATCTCTTTTCAGCAGATCGTAGGAAGTGACGACAACACTTCCTTTCTCCAGATTCTTTAACTGATCTTCTCTCTCTGCCGCCGTACCTGTGACTGTTTTCACATTTAAAGCCGGTGCAAAGAGATGAATCTCATTCTCCCAGTTATAGACAAGGGAAGCCGGGCAGACAACAAGAAAGCTGGCATCCGGATTAATCCGGGCTTCGTCCAGAATCAGGGCGATAACCTGAATGGTCTTGCCAAGTCCCATATCATCCGCAAGAATTCCACCGAATCCGTATTTATCAAGAGTCTTAAGCCAGCGGTATCCAGTCTTCTGGTATCCTCTGAGTACAGACCTTAAGGACTGGGGTATCTCGAAATCGCTGTCCTCTATGGATTTCATACCACGTACAACCGCTTTGTACAACTGATCCCTGTATAATGTTATGCCGCTTTCTTCTTTAAAAAGACCATCCAGATAAAGAGCTCTGTATTTGGGCAGACGGAAATTTTTGTTCTCCATCTCATCCGGATTCATACCAAGTCCCTCAACCAGCTTTGCAATGGTAATCAGTCCGTTATCCTCAAGATTCACAAATTCCCCGCTTCTTAGCCTGTAATACTTCTTTTTTCTGCTGTATTCGGATAAAAGCCTGGCTAAATCCTGACCGGTTAATTCACCTGCTTCCACATTGAGTTCAAGCCAGTTTCCCGCACTTTTTACACCGACAGAAATTTTAGGCGGAGGAAGCACCTTCAGTTTTTTAAATGACTCGGAAAAATAAACCTCTCCCACAGCCATAAATTCTCTTACCCCTTCTGTCAGAAGACGATAAACTGCTTCCTCGTCATCCTTAATTGCAGGATAGTCCGATTCATATTCCCTGTATTTAAAATATCTGGTGATCAGCTGGCTGATACGGAATTCTCCCGGAACATCTCTGCATACGGTTCGGGGCAGCTTTTCATCCTCAACCGGCTGAAAGGAATAGCTTCCGTAGGAAAGAGTAGGCCGCAGAACCAGCTTATTGAAACCATCGGAATCGAAATCAAACCTGGCTTTTAATTCTTCCGGTTTAAAAGACTCCAGATTAAGACTTCCTGAATCAATGCTGCAGTAAGCGGCAATGCGTTTTAACACGCGTTCATAAAAAAGGGGCATATCCTTGTTATTGATTACCGTCTGATAATCCACACCATAACCGCTCATCATCTGGCTCAAAAAAACTCCCAGTGTTTCACTGCAGGACTGGTCGCAGCAATAAAGGCGCTTTAAATCACCAAGATAAAGATGGGTCTCCCCCCTCAGCACCAAAAGGTTTTTATCAATGGATACACGGACTCCGTCTCTTCCTTCACGGGCTGCCACCACAGTCAGATCCGGATTGCGCCAGGAGATCTCCAGCTTTCTTTTCTCTCCCCTGTGATCCTCAAACTCCAGAGTATTCCCTTTCATAATCTGGAAAAACCTGTCTCTGGCCGTTTTACTCAGATTTAAATACCGCATAACCGGACGTGCAGAAAAAGAGCTTTTCTGCATCTGCTCATATTGCTCACAGTAGGAATTAATGACTTCCAGCATAAAATCCAGCAGCGGCCGGCTTTCCTTCACAAAAACAGACCGGTTATGATAAAATGACAGATTTTTCCCATATTCCACATAGATTCCATGATCCATGGCATCTGCAAAGGCGGCTAAATCCTTTACAAGATAAAGGCGGTCTCTGCCCAGCTTTACTTCCAGCTTCACCTCTCTGCGGTTTACCAGCACCGATACAGAAAGATAAATCTGTTCTTCCTGACCTTCACTCATAATTCTGGCAACTTCCCCGTTGGTATACTCGCGGATCATGGCTCTCGCCTGGGCAGAGGTAGTAACCAGTTTACCCTGATTACCTGCTTCCTGTTCCTCATAAGCTTTAAAAAGAGCCTGACAGTGAGCGCACATCCCCCGATAGGAATTTCCCTGGGCACAGGAACAAGAGTAGTCAAAAACCTGACTACCCTTGAGATGAAGACTTGCTCTATATTCTTTTCCCTGATCTTCCACCAAGGCCTTAACTCCTGTTTCGCCCTTCCAAAAAGCATTGGCAGTTATCTGTGATACTTTCATAACCCCTCACATCCGTTCACTTTTACATTCGTTCCGGTGCCTCAATACCCAAAACTCCGATGCAGCCGTTCAGCACATTCTTTGCCAGACGCAGGAGTCCGATCCATGAGGCCTGCTTCTCTTTATTCTCTTCCGAAATGATCTTTGTCTCATGATAGAAGCGGTTGAATGCATTAGCTAATTCGTAGACATACTGGCATATCTTATGAGGAGCCAGCTCCAGAAAAGCACTCTCTGTCACTTCATTGTACTTAGACAGCTGGAGCATTAAATCCTTTTCTGCTTCTGAGGAAGCAGGAAGAATGGTTTCCTCTCCCTGGTATTTGTCCTCTAAAGTCTGGTATTTCGCCAGAATAGACTTAATACGCACAATGGTATAAAGAATGTAGGGACCTGTATTTCCTTCAAAGGATACGAACCGGTCCATATCAAAGATATAATCTTTCGCTGCCTGATTGGAGAGGTCGCCATATTTTAAAGCAGCCATTCCAACAATTTTAGAAGTTTCTCTTGCTTCGTCTTCCGAAACGGTTCGATTCTCCATAATCTTTTCATAGGCAGCCTGGCTGATGTCAGATATCAGGGTTTCCAGACGCAGCACTCCGCCGTCTCTTGTTTTAAACGGCTTTCCATCTTTCCCGTTCATGGTTCCAAAGGCAAGATGGGACATTTTTTTATCAGCGTTTACAAAACCGGCTTTTTTCGCCACACGGAACACCTGAACAAAATGGAGTTCCTGACGTTTGTCTGTTACATAAATATACCAGTCCGGTCTGATATCTTTTTCTCTTTCAATGATGGTCCCTAAATCGGAGGTGGAATAAAGAGCTGCTCCGTCAGATTTTCTTATAATGCATGGAGGCAGTTCCTTGGAATCTCCTTCTGAAGCGATATCCACCACTAAGGCTCCCTGGCTCTCATAGGCAAGTCCTTTTTCTGTCAGTTCTTTTATCACTTGCGGAATATAAGGTTCTGCATCACTTTCTCCCTTCCACAATTCAAAGTTGACGTTAAGACTGCCGTAATTCATCTTTAAATCAGCAACGGAAACATGAATAATGTGCTCCCAGATCGCGCGGTAAGGGCGATATCCGTTCTGCAGTTTCAAAGTTGCATCATGAGCTCTTTTGCTGAAAGATTCGTCCTCTTTGGCTTTTAAACTGGCTGCAGGATAAATCTCCTCTAATTCTCCGATGGTAAAAGGGGATTCTTTTGGATATTCGCCTTCAAATGACTCATCAAAATAAGGAAGATCCGGCTTTCTGTCTTTTAATTCTTCTATAATAAGTCCCATCTGAAGACCCCAGTCTCCCAGATGTACATCGCCGATCATATTATGTCCAAGAAAACGTCCCATGCGCTTTAAGCTCTCTCCAATGACTGCAGATCGGAGGTGTCCCACATGAAGGGGTTTTGCCACATTGGCACCGCCGTAATCCACAACAATGGTCATGGACTCTTTCGCCATATCACAGCCGCACCGGTCATCTCCTGCCATTCCATTCATATATTCCGCCAGATAACCGGAATCAATTTTTAAATTAATAAATCCGGGCATCACAGCATCCACCGAAGAGAAAACGTGACTTCCGGCAAGTTTTGACACCACTTCCGATGCGATATCAAACGGTTTCTTTTTATAAACTTTGGCTGCCGCCATGGCTCCGTTGCACTGGTACTCGCAAAGATCCGGACGGTTGGATAAAGTCACCTTTGCATAAATTTCATCGTATCCGCTGTCTGCAAAAGCTGTCTTCATCTCTGCCGTAATCAAATCAAGAATCTTCTTCATCGGTTTTATGATCTCCTTTTTCTATTCCAAAAATTTCTAAGCTAAATAACAATTATATTACAACTGCCTGAAAAAATCAAATCATTTAAGACTGAAAGAAAAAAAGACCGGATCTCCCGGCCCTTTTTAACTGATTAAACTCTGGACAGGTATTCACCTGTACGTGTATCAATCTTAATCTTATCACCCTGTTCAACAAATAAAGGTAC
>JAEWPQ010000240.1 GCA_023460575.1 Bacillota bacterium | reverse complement strand
CACACCAGGCTGGGACGGCAGTTTTTTTAATTCTTCTTCTATATTAAATTCGATGTGGTCCACCTGGTACGAATCACCTCAATCTTGTTCCGTCGTATTTGATCTGCAGTTCCAGATAACGCTCTACCGCATAGTATTTTTCTTCCGGCTCGGAATCCGCTCTCCCAATCTCCATAATCTCACAGATGGCAAGCAGCTCTTCCGCCGTAAATTTGTCTTTACAGGTCCTTAAGACCTCCAGTTTCTCATGATACGTCTCCGCGTCAAGAAATGCAAGCAGATTTTTATTGGGACCGTGGTGTTCTTCTTTATTTTCCTCTTTTTCTGATTCGCTGACCGGCTCATCCTGCAAAACGGATTCCTTTAAATCCACCCGTTCAAACCGGTACTTTTGAAGAACATCCGGATATTTCTCATGATCCACCTCACTGATAAACATGGAGAGAGGACGTACATAAACATCAAAGGTTCCGTACAGAGCCTGATATACCACCATCTTTTCTCTGGTTTCGGAATGAATCGCAACTGCTGTCACCTGATACATCTTATCCTTAAAATGTTTGTAAAATTCTCCTGGTCTTGGTGTTCTCTCCATTGATTTCCTCACTTTTCATTCATTTCCGGAGCCGCCTGTCGTTACAATCACGACTGGGGGTTTATTCCTTTTTTCTTTTTTTTCTGAAGCTTCACCGGATTTAGATTCCTGCCCGGTTGTCTCTTCTTTTGCAATCGCTCCTTCCAGACTCTTCTCGGCCTGGCTTTGCTCTTTGACAGAAGCGGGCTCCGTCTTAACAGCTGCAGTTTCTGTCTCTTCCTCTTTTGTGCCTCTTAGCTGGGCAATCCTGGCTGCTTCCTTTTCTGCCTCTTCCTCAGACAACAGCGCATCCCAGGTATATCGGTTGGAAGCGCTCCAAAGAATCCACTCATCATATCCAGCATCGTAAACTGCCTGGATCTGGTCTCTTACTTCTTTCTTCCCATAAGAAATGTGGTGATCCAGATAAGAGGCGGTAAAGTCCTGAAGCCACGGACGGACAACTGCCTGTCTGGCCCCCTCCTGTCTTGTCTTTTGGAGATCAGCCCTGGAAAGCTTTAAGGCTGCCCGGATCGTGTCATAAGGCTGGGTGTCCGGATGGTCAATTCCAAAATTGCCGTCTCCGTAGTGGGACGGATAGATCATCGGGCAGATATAGTCGAGATGGTTTGCCATATCACTGTAAACCTGTCCCACTGCCTGGGCATCCACATTACTGCCGATGATGGTTCCAAACACATCGGCTGATACCGGAATATTCCTGGCAGAAAACTTCTCATAAGCGTATTCAATAAATTCTGTAATAATATCTGTCTTGGAGCGTCCTTTGGTATCCTTTTCGTCAAAAGCCACCTGCTTCATGGAGCTGTCTGTAGCAAAACGGATGTAGTCAAACTGGACCTCATCAAAGCCTGCCTCAGAGGCTGCTTCTCCTACCTCCACCAGATAATCCCAGACTTCCTTCCGGTATGGATTGACCCAGGCAAGTCCCTTATTATCTCTGTGCAGACTTCCATCCTTGTTTTTTAAACTCCATTCCGGTTTCTGTTCCGCCAGATAGGGGTCTCTGAATGCAACCACCCGTGCAATGGTATAGATCCCTTTTGCCTTCAGCTGGGCCATCATGGCAGGCATGTCCTGAATATACTTTTTTTCCGCTCCGATTTCCTTCACAGTGGGGGCATCATCCATTACAAACGTAATTCTGCCGTCATCATTTTTAACGTCAATTACCACTGCATTGATCTCCGTACCCTCAATCTTATTAAGGATGTCCTGAAAGCCAGCCGATCCTGCCATATATCCGGAGATATAAATCCCCTTTACTTTCACTGGTGCTTTCTTCGGGAGCACCGACGCCTCCAGAGTCCCGTCCTGCTTGTCCTCCTGCGTGCTTTCACTGGAGTCTCCAGTCACCTCGTCACTGGATGGACCTTTCCCTGAAGTCTCGGGAATACCTTTATATCTGCTGCATCCGGCTGCTACTAATGAGCATACAATTACTGCCAAAAGCCATCTTTTCATCGTTTCACTTTCACTTTCTTTATGGTTTTCAGTGTCTCATTGTAATAATTATTTAACATTTTACCACATTTTGTAAAATTTTCCAAATAAAAATTTAATATTCCGGATGCAGCGGTATGCTGCGTTATTTAAAAACCAGTAATTTCATAAACCGGATACTCCCGGTCAATTTCAATGACTCCCATATTCTCTCCTGTTCCTTATGACTGCTGCATGCAAATACACGCCAGCTCGTGATCATTGACAACTCCCACTGCCTGAAGATAGGAATATATGGTTACAGATCCCACAAATGACATTCCTCTCTTTTTCAAATCCTTCGAAATCCGATCAGACAGATCTGTTTTTACCGAAAAATTATCAACCTGGTTCACAACGATCTTCCCATCTGTAAATCCCCATAAATAGTTGGAAAATGATCCGAATTCCTTTTGTATCTCCATAAATATGCGGGTGTTTTTTACGGCAGCCTCCACTTTTCTTCTGTTTCTGATAATGCCGGGGTTCTCCATCAGCTCATTTAACTTTTCTACCTTATATGAGGAAACCTTTTCCGGATTAAATCCGTCAAAAGCCTCCCGGAACGCTTCCCGCTTTTTTAGCACGGTAATCCAGGAAAGCCCTGCCTGAAAGGTTTCTAACAGAAACATCTCATACAGCTTCTGATCGTCGTAAACAGGGACTCCCCACTCCTCATCATGATATTTCACGTAAATGGGTGATGATTCATCCACCCAAAAGCAGCGTTTCTTTTCCATTATCTGGCAAGCACCTCCGGTCCATCCTCTGTAATTAATACGGTATACTCCCATTGTGCCGACAGGCTTCCATCCTTTGTATAGATCGTCCAGCCATCGGTATCATCCTGCACTACATCAGCCTTTCCTGCGTTAACCATGGGCTCAATGGTAAAAATCATTCCCGGTACCAAAAGCATATCTGTCCCTCTTGTTCCGATATGGCTGACCCATGGCTCCTCATGAAATTCCACTCCTACTCCATGACCGCCGATCTCTCTCACTACCGTAAACCCATTGGCATAGATGTATTCGGAGATTACTGCTCCGATGTCTCCCAAATGTCCCCACGCCCTGGCTTCCTTTAAGGCCAGATCCACGCTTTCTTTCGTGACGCGTACCAGTTTTTCGGCTTCCGGAGATACCTTTCCCATACAGTACATTCTGGAGGCATCTGCATAATAGCCGTCCACTATAGTGGTAACATCCACATTAATGATGTCTCCTTCTTTTAAAATACGTTTCGGATCAGGAATTCCATGGCACACCACCTCATTGATGGAGGTGCAGACGCTTTTGGGATATCCCTCAAAATTAAGGGGTGCCGGAATTCCGCCCAGACGAATGGTAGTTTCGTGGACCAGGGTATTTAGATCCTCCGTACTGATTCCCGGACGGATATTCTCTCCCACCAGATCAAGAATCTGATTATTAACAACGCCTGCGCGGCGTATTCCTTCAATCTGGGCCGGTGTCTTAATCATGGAGTGATCCGGCACCTCATCTCCCATAATTTCATAGTTTTCAAGCTTTCTGTCAAACTCTAAATGACAGGTTTTATATTTCTTTCCGCTGCCGCACCAGCACGGGTCGTTTCTTCCTATTTTAAACATATTTCTCCTCCTTCTTACTACAACGTTTTAACACGTTTAGAGCCTGTTGTAAAGAGTTTCTGCCAAATAAGGACAGATAAAAGCCATGGCATTTTTAAGGCTTCTATGTTACAATCTTAAGTATTGTAAAATGAACAAGTTACGGAGGGACAAATGAAACCAGGATTTGATAACAACAAATATTTAACCATGCAGTCAGAACACATCAAGGAAAGGATCGGCCAGTTCGGGGACAAGCTCTATCTGGAATTTGGTGGAAAATTGTTTGACGACTACCACGCTTCCAGAGTGCTTCCAGGATTTGAACCGGACAGCAAGCTTCGTATGCTGATGCAGCTTTCTGATCAGGCAGAGATCGTGATTGCCATCAGTGCAGCTGACATTGAAAAGAATAAGATCCGCCACGATCTTGGCATTACATATGATGTGGATGTATTCCGCCTCATTCAGTCTTTTACCGACAAGGGACTGTATGTGGGAAGTGTTGTTATCACCCAGTACTCCGGTCAGAAGGCAGCAGATGTATTTAAGGGGAAGCTGGAATCAATGGGAATTAAGGTATACCGCCATTATATCATTGACGGTTATCCTGCCAACATTTCGTTCATTGTCAGTGATGAAGGGTATGGAAGAAATGACTACATTGAAACCTCCAAACCTCTGGTGATCATCACCGCTCCGGGACCTGGCAGCGGAAAGATGGCAACCTGCTTATCCCAGCTTTATCACGAGAACAAGCGGGGAGTAAAAGCCGGTTATGCCAAGTTTGAAACCTTTCCCATCTGGAATATTCCGTTAAAGCATCCGGTGAATCTGGCTTATGAAGCTGCCACTGCTGATCTAAATGATGTGAATATGATTGATCCCTTCCATTTGGAAGCTTATGGGGTAACTACAGTAAATTATAACCGGGATGTAGAAATTTTTCCGGTATTAAGCGCAATATTTGAGGGAATCTATGGGGAATGTCCGTACAAATCACCTACCGACATGGGAGTGAATATGGCCGGACACTGTATCGTGGATGATGAAATCTGCAGGGAAGCCTCCCGTCAGGAGATCATCAGACGGTATTATCAGGCGTTGTCTCGGCTGGCTAAGGATATGGGATCCAAAGATGAGGTATATAAAATCGAGCTGGTGATGAAGCAGGCAAAGATCAATACGGAGATGAGAAAAACCGTAGGCGCTGCCAATGAACTTGCACAGAAAAACGGTTCGCCTGCAGCTGCACTTTTACTGGGTGACGATACCGTTGTGACAGGCAAAACCACTAATTTACTGGGAGCCTCGGCTGCTCTTTTGTTAAATGCAGTGAAGGTTCTTGGAAATATCCCTCACGATGTCCATTTGATTTCTCCCTCAGCCATTGAACCGATTCAGAAATTAAAGGTTAAGTATCTGGGAAGCAAAAACCCCAGACTTCATACCGACGAAGTGCTGATCGCACTGTCTGCTTCTGCCGCCACAGATGTGAATGCACAGATTGCGTTAGAGCAGCTTCCCAGGTTAAAAGGGACTGATGCCCACACGTCTGTCCTGCTCTCTGATGTAGATGTGAAAACCTTTAAAAGATTGGGAATTCACCTTACCTGCGAGCCAATCTATGAGCAGAAGAAAATTTATCATTAATAATATATGGATAAATTGTATTAATTATTGATAAAAACAATCACTGCGTCTAAACAGATAGAAAAACACAATTGGAAGTTCTATATGCTCTATGTTAAAATTAACATATTAAATTTTACAAAGGGGCGTTTAATCATGGAAATGAAAAAAGAAGTCAGTGTACAGAAAATCAAAAAAGAGGCAGAGGAATTATTCCGGGGTGGATTCTTTTGTTCGGAAGCCGTCGTTTCTTCCATCCGGGACAATTTTGAACTTGATGTTCCAGATACGGTAATTGCCATGGCCTCCGGGTTTCCCGTTGGAATCGGACGCTCCAAGTGCGTATGCGGTGCAGTGACCGGCGGCGTTATGTGTCTTGGACTTTTCTTTGGACGTACCAAACAGGGGGATCCAAAGGTGGAAAAGAACCTTTTATTGGCAACAGCCAATGGAAAAAATTCTCTTTGCTGCCGTGTCCTCACAAAAGAATTCGATATGGCAAGCGGGGAACACAAGGAGCAATGCATTGCGTTTACCGGGCTGGTTGCAGAAAAGGTGGCACAGATTATTGTCCGGGAATTTGAGCTTGTGAATATTGATGAACTTGTAACAGCGGGGTGATGGGTATGAGGGACTTAATAAAACGTGTGCCAGTACCTATGTCTGGGGTTATGCTTGGGTGTGCTGCTCTGGGTAATTTACTTCAGAGTTATTCCGAGAGTATCCGCTATGTGTTTGGAGCCATATCCTTTTTACTTTTTATCCTTCTTCTGTTTAAAGCAGTTTTGTTTCCCAATGCGGTTAAGGAGGATTTGAAAAATCCAATTATGATGAGTGTATCCGCCACATTTCCCATGGGGACTATGTTGTTATCTGTTTACATAAAACCTTTTTCCTATACAGTGGCTTTTACCATCTGGATTTTGGCGATTGGTCTTCATCTTCTG
>JAEWPQ010000239.1 GCA_023460575.1 Bacillota bacterium | reverse complement strand
AATCAGGACTGGCCCACATCAAAGCTACATGACGACCTTTTACGTACTTCTGCAGGTCAACCTTAAAGATATCCTCAGTCAGATGTAACGTATCAGGGTGATTAGTTTTATGCATCCTAATAGCTTGCGGATTATGATTAATAGCAATATCAATTGGACGACCCAAAGCAATTTCCATTCCAACGCTTGCTCCGCCACCACCGGCAAAGCAATCTATAATTACATCTTTCATTTTTTAAAGAAGCCCGGTATACCCTTACCCCTGCAGGAGGCTGGCTCCTTTCATTATTTTTGATTACCTGTTTCCCAAATCCGTTCAATCTCCTCCAGCGTTACGTGGATCAGGAGATTACTTATAAAACTGCAATTGCCATATTGCTTGGACATGGCTCCGATCATATCAACAAGACCATTCCAATATTCATCTGAATCATTTGGTTCGCTGTACTGCTTAAATAGCTTCCAAGCTCCAGTAAGGCATTCTTCATACTGCTTGTCCTGAAGAGGCGTGCCCCCTGATTTAATCCGCTTTATTTCCTGCCAGACAACCAAACAAAACACGCGGTTCATGACAGGATTCTCATGTTTCTTTATCATCTGTGCCACATGCACTGGTTCAACCATCTGACGATTTTTCATAAGTTTCCATGCGTCCGTATAAGCGGACCAGTACTTTCTTAGCTGATTCTCTTCCATTTATTGCACCACCTTATATGGAATGCGATACCGGGCCTTTATTTTTGCCTTATCGTCTATGTAAACATCAGCAAATATCTTTCGTGAATCGTTCCCATAAAACTCTACCATAACAGGTAAATTCTCATTCACAGCGTCAAATTCCAGGCCATGAGACCTACACCATGAAACAGCCGCTTCCAGACGCTTCCCACACCGACATGTCCAGAGGATTAATTTATTACCCTCTCTGCGCCTTCTGATCAAATGATTAATCAGTACAGTATTTGGGCTGCCAATTCCCGGCCAGACGCTTTCACATAAAGTCCCATCAAAATCCACGGCATAAATCGTATACTTTCTACCTTCGTTCATTCCTGCTACCCAAGACCTCCTTTCTTACTTTTTCCCAAACAGGAAGTAATGGCTTAATGTACAAATCATCAACCAACTCAAATGTAAACCGTCCTTTATACATGCAACCATTATTTGCACAATTAATTACTGCGCTCCTTGGAATCTGCAACTGGCCTGCAGCCTCCTTCGATGTAAAATCACCAATGGAAACACCATTTTCAAAAACCTCATACAATTTTATGTGTGCCATCTATGCCTCCGTTACTGATCAGGAAACTATGTCACTAAATACCGGAATAAAAAAAGCCCATAGACACAACGGATTTCCTGTAAAATAGATTCCCACCAATACTGTCACGGCAACGCTTACCCATTTAACCCAATTCTTCAAATTTCAATCTCCCTTCATTGCTAAAGTCCTCCTGAAAGTCTGTTATATTCATCTGTAGATCAGGAGTATAAATAAGCATTTCAGCCTTGGCTTTTGTGTAAATAGCTTTTGACACCTCAAAGCCGTAACTCTCCCGCCCCATCTCCATGGATGCTCTTAAAGTGCTTGCGCTGCCTGCACATGGATCAATAACCACATCCCCTGGATCAGTTAGTACCTCTATCAACTCTTTTAATAAATTAACTGGCTTTTGTGCTGGGTGTATCTTGGGAATGTTCTTCCCATCACGTTTCCACTCAAACCAATTAAGCACCATACGCCCTGTACCCCTGATGTTTTTTCCTTCTTCGTCAACCTGAACGCCGTTTCGGAATTTAGGCAACTTATCCCGGTATAACAGCAATGCATACTCAGTGGCCCCTACAATACGCATATTTGCTTTTAATACTTGTGGAGAATAATTTTTAATAAATACGAGAGGTATATTATGCTTAAATCCATGCTTTTCCGCATAATGTAAAACCGTCTGAATCTGTTCAAATGAGCAAAACATTACCATGCAAGGTGCATCTGAACTCCGTCCCCTTTGGCCTGCCTTTGTAGGCTCCTTTTTTAACAACTTGTTACAGAAATGGAAGTATTCCGCAATGTTAAAATTGAAATCTGTATTGAACGCCGCTTTCCCGGCAAGTTTGCTTTCGCCGTTCTTGCTATCACCGCCCTTATACCACATTGGGTTGCTTCCATAAAAATTGCTTCCGATGTTGTACGGGATATCAGCTATAACAAGCTGCGCTTTCGGTATGTTATACCTTTTGTAATTTTGAAAATTATCATTGAATAATTCAGTTTTCATATTTTCGAAAGGAGCCAGGATATCCTTTTGCGCGCGCGGCTCCGGCCTCCTTTCTTAATCATTCAAATTTCAGTTTACTTGATAAACACTAACCACCTGGTTTTTCCTCTCTGATCTCCCAAAAGCGGCTTTATATCAAATATTTTTAACACCTTGGACAACTGTATCTGATCCTCATTCCATTTAAAAACCAATAGCCCATCCGGTTCTAGTACCCTTATGCATTCGTCAAAACCCGCTTTTAGATATTCCGGCCAATCTGCCGGGAGGATTCCGTATTTTAATCCCAACCAGGAGCCGGTGCCTGCATGCTCCAAATGAGGAGGATCAAACACCACTACCTTAAAAGAATTATCTTTGTATGGCATATTTCTAAAATCCATTTGCACATCTGGCTTTATTAAAAGTTTCCGTCCATCGCACAGAGTTGTTTCGAGTTCTCGGTTATCTGCATATATCACATCAGGATCATTCCGATCAAAATAAAACATTCGGCTGCCACAACATGCATCTAATATTTTCTTCAAGCCCTTACCTCCTCAAAATTCTAATCTGCGTGGTGAATACAGTATTGATTGTCCCTGCCAAGGTCAACATCCCAGGCTGGCGGCTCCTGCTCCGAGCAATTACACATACTTTCACCATCACCGCCATGACAATCACCAACTACTTGTGCTGATCCCAGCAGATCACACCGGGCAAGCCAGCAGCAATTAGTGTCCAGATATGTAAAACTTTTTCCGCAATCTTTACATTTCATTCGTGATTCCTTTCTTCCGGCGCTCCGGAAAATTCTAATTTAGTTGACTATGCTCTCCGGTATAAATCCCGGGTAGTCCTCAAATTCCATCTGTCCCGGTATCTGATCGGAAACTTCCTTTTTATTTGCTTCCTGCATTTCTGCATAAAACTCACGGTAAAGCCGGGTATATGCGTAACTCTGTGCAAAGATACTGTTCACGGCTACATATAGTTTAGGCTCATGCTTCTTTATTGTTTCAAGTTC
The DNA here is from genome assembly GCA_023460575.1 of Bacillota bacterium. Taxonomy (GTDB): domain Bacteria; phylum Bacillota; class Clostridia; order Lachnospirales; family Lachnospiraceae; genus Lacrimispora. Next base: position 22,707 of record JAEWPQ010000239.1, on the reverse strand, counting down.
AAATTCAAAATCCCTGCCAAACGGGCACCCGGCACAGCCTGTTCTTTTAAGCCCATAAACCGTGTAACACTTACTATTGCAGATATTGTAATGAGCCTGATAAACCTCTTTATTTTTCGTTTTATAAAAAAACACAGGTCTATAAGTGTCGCATTCATCTTCGTTCTCGTCAAAGCATGAAGTATATCTTGTACTTCTTGCCCCTCCCTCTGCTTTCCTGATCCCGTTGATATTTAGGTCATAGTTGTTTTCACTGATGAGTTTATGTACAATATCTTTTTTTGCATATTCGCAGCATTCATCAGATATTTTAATTCCAAATTCTTCCGGTGGATTGGATACCAGGAATTCTTTTAACCATTTATTCCTGGTTATGTTCAATTGGCTATCAATTCCCCAGGCACTGCACCACCATCTTAAAGCAGATTTGCACCCGATCCAGTCCTGCTTTTTAGGATTCCATTTACAGTATCTTTCAAGAAGTACTTGGAAGGGTTCATCTTCCCACTTAAAACCATGGCTCTGTAATCTCTTTATATTATTACTAACAGTCTTTGAAATGAACGGCTGACCATATTCCCGGCATGATATCGGAATTGGCTTTATAGCTTTATAAGGCTTTATTTCAATGCTGTATTTATCTTCCAAGTACTTTAAATGATCCTTTGTTGCCTTGTACTCTAACCCGGTATCAAACCAGACATATTCAATTTTTTTATCCTTATCGCACTTCGTGCAAATATCAAGAATTATGTCGCTATCTGCTCCGCCAGAAATGGTACAGACAATTTTTTCATAGGCCGGGTTATTGATTTTTGAATATGCAATAGTTAGATGCTTCCCAATCACTTCATCAACAGGGCAATCTTCTAATACTTCGAATAGTTCCATACCAGCGGTTCCGGCCTCCTTTCCTATTTAGTTAAATTCGGGTTTACTTGCAAAAATATGGTTTAAAAATTCTGGTAAATCCTTTCCAAGTCTTTGTAATAAGTTCTTTCCACTCCTGCCGCAGGCTTTTGCATTCGAATGGGTGAGCCACTGAATCATATTTATCTCTTACTTTCCATGTGAAATCATCTAAAAATGAATCTAAATTGCATTCATGCAGCGTGTCATCTAAGCCCTTAAAGCAAATCACACTATCATCTATGCTATTTTTTATAGCTTCCCTCATTGCTTTTGTATTTGCCCGATCTTCTTCATACCATTTTCCAAACCCGTCATACTCATGGGCAAAATAATATGCTTCTTTTTTCCTTCGCAAAGTTCCAATAACAAACTTAAAAGGATTGATCAGTCTGCAAGATGTATCACCAAACGCATCACCTTTTATGTAACAACCGCAATCATATTCTGTGCCGTTCTCATTGCTTATACAGGAATCCCAGCACCACTTACACTTTTCGCAGTCTGAACCGTTCTTTATCCAATCAATAGGATTCACTCTTATTCCCCTTCCTGCTGCCCTGGCAGCTTATATTAATCTGGCCTACAGTTATCACAGTAAAGGCCGTATACTTCTTTCGGAAAATTACCGTCAATTTCCTCCCCGTCCTTAACTACTGTGCTTTCCTCGTTAATAGATGCCCCTTCGTTTTCACTGTCATAAATATCTTTGCATTCCCGGCACATTTCATATTTGTCCGGCAACACCCACAACTCTTCCTGAAGGTAATAAATCACGCTGAATGCTTCTTCCGCTGTCAGCTTCGGCGAATGTGTAAATTCAATACCATCTGGGCAGCTTTTACCTTGCAACCAGTTGTGAAATTCCTGTACTTTCTCTAAGGTTGTGTCACCGATTTCAATAGTTCCATTTGATTTCCCCATGGCTCTCCTTTCTCCGTTAAACCTGCGTTCATCGCATAAGGAATTACATCTGTTGCCGCATGTCTCGCACGTTCCTTCTTCCACTATTTAACCTCCATTAAGTCTCCGATCTTCTTCCCGCAATTAAGGCAGAATTTCAAATCATACTCTGACAAAAGTTCTGAATTGAATTCATATCCACAATCCGGGCATTTACCGAATGCTCCATCATTTACTGGCTGCGCCGGAATCTGTTTTTCCAAAGCACTGACAGCCTTTTCAAGAGCCATCTTTTCATTCACTGCATTTGGCCTTGTTATGGACAAGCAGAATCTCATGTTTGCGAGGGTTCTTTCCGCCAAATATTCTGTCATGTTTCTACTCCTATCCTTTCTGTTTTATTATGGTTCGGCTTAAAATTCTGCTATGACATTCCCTCTATTATCAAAATAGATTAATTCGTAATGAGGGTGACAATTCTCTTTGTGGCAGGTTCCATCAAAACAAATATCCAGATTCAAACTGTCATTGGATCCCACAATGGTCCCTTTAATATTTCCTCTGCTTTTGGATTTTAAAATTACCTTCATTCCCATAAAAGCGAATGGAATATTACGACATTCTTTCATTCGCTCGAACTGTTCAACATCACCAAACAAATCGCATGGTCTGAATTTATGGATCAGCTTTATGCTTTTTACAAATCGCAAAAACTCAGCAAAGCTATCAAATAAATCGCCCATTTCTAAATAGGAATCATACTTAGCTTTTCCCGGTGTTTCACCATAAGCCGTCACCGGTCTATCATATCCTGATAAAGTAATCAAATATGTATTCATGTTTTCCTTTCTTCCTAAGCAGGTTATGTATCACCCTTTAAACGGCTCTGCAACATCACGCCACGCCAATACCTGATAATAAGGAATCTCCTGAAACCATTGGCTTTTCCATTTGCCGGATACATAAACCATTCGTATATTCTGAACAATTCCTGAAGCTATTCCATTGAATCCAGGTAAGGTTCTTACCGTTGCCTCATATTCTCCCGAATACTCTGGAAGTATTTTATCAGTTGGATTCCATTTATCAGTTTTTGGCTGATTTTTGATAATACTGATTATTTCACTAGCTTGCTCCGCACACTCCAAGTTACCGGGGCGAGCCTTTAAATTACTCAATATCTGCTCGACTAATAGTTCTTCATCTATCATAGAAATTTCCTCCTAATTCCTAATCAAAAGGTATCTCGCCCTGTTCCACATTCAGGAATCCATCATCTGCTTTGTTCCAGCCATAGATTTTATTTTCAGAAGGCGAGTTTTTAAGCCGCTTAGTTTCTGGTTCGTAGTGCAAGGGAGCGAAATAATCCATTGTTCCGCCATCACGATCCTTAGCGATTTCGATCACATTGGTGGATTCAAACAAGGGGTTGTTATCATTCCAGCCAAACATCTGCTTACCAAGTCTTTTGAAGTCATTGTTAACCCTATGAACTATTAGGGCATTATCCACCGCATTGCCCAGATCCGCGGTACCGGATATATCATCAAGCCGAAGGAATCCCATAGCCTTTCTGGGGTGTGCTACAAATAACACATGGACATTGTGTTTCTTAGCAATCCGCTGCATATCCAGAATAAACGCTGTCTGCGCTTCAAATTTGTTATCCGATAGGCAAAGAATATTGAAGGCCATCAGATTATCCAGAATCAGCAAGTCCAGTTTCTTTTCCACGATAGCTTTTTCAAACTGCTCTGCCACCGCCCGGTAATCATTACCATAATCGTTGTTATACAGAAAGAAATGTTGCCCTAACCATTCTGCGATCTGCTCTTTATATTTCCGTGACACATTGTAATATCCCTCAAACTGGGTAGGCTCTGTATATCCTCTACCGGCTGCCTGCAGGTCCATCCATCTCATGAAATTCTTTGGAGCCAATTCCCCTGAAAAGATTCCCACATTATTCCCGGACTCTACTGCATCCAATGTCATCTCGGAAATAACACTTGACTTTCCGGAAGCTCTTAAACCAGACATAACAGTTACATATCCCTTTTTTAGCCCCCTCAGTTTCTTATCAATATCAGCAATTCCGCTTTTGACAAATCGTTCCTCAGGCACTTGGAGATCCAATATATTCCTCGCAGTGAAAAATACCGGGTTCCCCTGGACTGGAACTATACTCTGAATTGGTCTCTGTTGAACCGGTTGCCGTGAATAGATCTTTCTCTCATACTCCTGCTGCCGCTTTTCATAGGCATCAGGCTCAAATAGCTTTCTAACATCCTGCCATGTTTTGTCTGAGCAGGAATTGTGGAAACAGTGAAATCCTATGGCACCAGACCGAGTTTGAAAGATACAGGCATCTTTGCCTTTGTGATTGCTGTCAAAAGGACATTCGTCCAGAATGTATTTGGTCCCGTCACTGTAGCTGCCTTTTCTGTACCGGATATTATACCGTTGCAGCCAATCTTCCAGGTCGAATTCTTTTGGATTATAGTTGTTATATTTCTGCGGTTTTTCCTCTTTTTCAGGTATCATAGCAACTAACTTTTCCAGATAAATTCTATCTGTTGGTTCTCGACTGCCTTCTGAAAGCAAATGACTGAGCCTATGGGGATTCTGTTCTGTATTGCTGCCTTTGCGTGCCATGGTCCCATACAATTTACAAATCCGAGAGGGATTGAAGTTGGTGGTATCAATCTTTAATTCATCATCACTGAAGAACATATCCAGCGCGGCCAAGCAAGCTTTGACCAGCTTCTTGTTATCATCGTTATTAGCAATCTGTATCCGGTATAGTAGATGGATACCGTTACCGCTCAATGCCGTTACCGGATCATTAAAACCAAGATTCTTCATGAATACGTAAATCTGATTGCCACGCTCTTTTGCTTTCTGCAGTTGCTCTTCAGAACTGGAAACGCCTGCCGGCCTTTGCGGATCCACATCTATGAAAAGCCATTTATATCCCACGATATCATTGTCATTAGTTGTATTCTTTGCATTCATAACGAACTTTTCTCGCTGCTCCCGGGAATAGCAATCTTCCTTTACCTTGCCAAGGGTTATGTAAATATTACTGTCTGTAGAATTCAACCTACAAAGCTGATCAACCAATGATTCTGGAGATTTAAAGTATCCACTGTAAACTTTCCGTCCATTTGCTTCCAGGCACCTAACCTCAAACAACTCACCTTCTGGCTTAATGACATTGATTGTTTTGCGTATTTCATCCGGTTCAAATAATTTCTGCCCTATTGCCATGTTTCTCCCCCATCATCAGTGGACCGTGTCCCTTCAGGCTTGTTTTCAATATAGTTGCCATCAAGAACTTTAGGAAAATTATTTGGTCTTACAAACCAATCGAACGTAACTGTCCACCCTCCTTTGCTCTGGCCTAGAAGAAATGGGCTATAACGAATATTATCTATAGCCTTAAGTACATCATCAATGCCATAATCCCGGATACGAACCTTAAGCCATTCGTAACGTTGAGAACCAGAGACAAGCTTTGTTATGCGACTCAGACCGGGCAAAGAGTTCCAAGAATCAATAATGCGTTGCATGTCAGTGCTACGAACAGTATCGTAAGATACTGTATTACTATTCTTTTCTTCTCTACTCTTCTCTACTCTATTCTTATCTATGCTCCCAAGTGGTATACCTTGGTTTCTATCTGGTAACAAATTGGTATTATTTCGGTTGTCATTTGGTATACCAACTTCATCTTTTAATGAATAAGAACCATTTTCCTTAATATCAAGCATTGCTAATTCTTCACTGTACAAAGTTTCTGAATAACGATCCTTTCGCAGATAATTATTGATTCTCCAATGCTTAATTACGCAAATTCCATCAGGGAAACTAATGATAAAACGTTTCATAAGAAGTAAATCATAGTCATTTTGCGTAGCACTTATATTTTTCATAATCTTTTTAGCATTGTTCAAAAAGCCATCATCATCTGCTCTCATTGATAAATGAAAATATAAAGCTTGAGTTGATAACGGCATTTCTAAAAATGCATCACTATCAATTATTTTCATAGAAAACATTCTTTTTTCAGCCATTTTTCACACCCCAATTTCTGCCATTTTTTCAGCTTTCTTCCTGGCACGATAATCTCTCTGCTTTTGCCTGTAATACTCTGGGTTTTTAGTCCACCTTTCACGCTTTCTATCACGGTCCCTGGCGTTTACAAGCTCCTTATTTCGCTGGTAATACTCATGCTGCTTTGCCAATATTTCTTCTTTATTATCCTGATAATAAACCTCTCTTTTCGCCTTATAAGTATCATAGTTTTCTATGTAATGCCTACGCTTATTAGCTTTATTCCGTTCTTGGTTATTTCTGGTCCATCTCGCCCTATAATCATCAGGAAGAAGGGTAGGGTTTATTTCAAGATCAATCTGCTCTGACAGGCATAATTCCTTTGCCGTAATCAGCTTCTTGCACTCCGGATAAGGACAATTCAGCTGGCACTGAATCGTTGGAATAACCGGACATTCCATATAAAACACCGCCCATCTTTTTGTTTTTCTGACCGGAACAAAAAGCTCCGGCCAGTCAATTTAATTATTAATCTGAGAAATTCCCAGAAGTTCTAAAATCTTTGCTCCAGATTCTTCAGGCTTACAGAAAAGGAATCGGCAACCGTACTTCTGCTCCATCGTCATACACGCCTTAGCCAGTCTGGGTCCCGGTGTAGGTTCTGCTTTTGGTAATGGGATCTTTCTCCATTTACCATAGGAATGCATTTCCTTGATTTTTAAGTACCTATCTAACCTGGGATTCACCCAATCAATCAAGTTGTCAACACAGGTAACACCGTCTTCGTTTTCCACCAGTATGTAAAGCCGTATTCCGCTGTTCTGAGCCCGTTTAAGTCCTCTGTGGAAGAATCCGTGCCTCTTGACATAAAGTGCCTGAAACGAAGCTATTATACTTTCAGATAAAGCATGTTTGTAGCAAACTTCATTTATATCTTTTTCTGCAAATCGATCTTCATCATCGTCACATATCGCATGATATATTTCATCAGCAAGATCAAAAGAAATTCGCTCATTTTTACAGATTTCATATACTTTATCTTTCACTTCTTTTTTAGGCATTTGCTTTACCTGAATATCTCCTATAAGTTCGGCTATATCCTTTTTGGTATCAATACAGATGCTCTGATCTGCGGTGAGAGTATAATCTCCACAATATAAACAGGCTCTATTCCAGTGGATACCTATTGACCGGAAATATTGGTGTTTTACCTCATGTTTCTTTTCCTGTTGACGTGTATCTTCCAAAATCAGCAATTAGAATCACCTCCCCTGGGATAATAAACACGTTCACCTTCAAGCCATTTTTCTTCTTCCTTCTGGTCCTTAACCATGCTACGCAATTTATCAATAAAAGGCTTGTTGGCTTTGTCTGTATAGAACTTTGCTACTCTCTCAAATTTGAGAGATCTATCCTTTGCGGCTCTTCGTCTGTTTCTGCTGATATTGAATTGAGTGGCTATCTTGCTCCGCTCTTTGGCATTGTTTTCAAACTCAATAGCATGAACAAAATCCTGGTGCTTTTTATCCTCCGCAAACATTTCTGTACATGAGGCTTGATACTCTTTCTGGCAAGTCACCAAATAATCAAGAAAATCCTTTATCACTTCAGAGGGCTTCGGCTCAGTTTTCCTTTTCATGTGGACACCTCCTATTAGTTAAATGGCAGACCTTCGTCTTCTACACCATCAGGGATGTTCATGAAACCGTCACCTATCGAACTGGAAGATGCTGGTCTGCTTGCAGGCTGACTTCCGCCGCCAGAAGAAGCATTTTTACCATCAGCAAATTCTTGCTCTTCAACAACTACATCTGTCGTATAGACTTTTACGCCGTCCTTATTTGTATAACTCCCGGTTTGGATTCTACCAGAAACAAGCACTCTCATACCCTGGCGGAAATACTTCTCCGCAAACTCTCCCGCCTTGTCAAATGCAATGCAATTGATGAAGTCCGCAGTCTGTTCATTGTCTTGCCCCTTACGCTTTCTACGGTCAACAGCAAGGCTGTATCTTGCGATTGCCATGCTACGCTCACCCTGGGAATATCTTACTTCTGGATCGCGGGTCAGTCGGCCCATTAATATAACTTTATTCATTTATTTTCGCCCTCTCTTTCTAAGATAACTGGCCTTACTTCAATGCCATCAACCTTTAAATGATCGCTAACTGCCATTACTATACAAGGGCGACCTTCAATCATTCTGCACTCCACGCGCCCGGCCAGATCCGGTTTAACCTTGATAAATAATCCTTCTGTTTCAATTTCAAAAGCCTTAGAATTGATTACATTGGAGACAGGAGTTTCCATATTTTGATAACGCTTTTCGAAATCGGCCAGGTTCTCATCACTTGCTCCGCTATTTTCCAGAAGCTTCTTCACCTGGTATTTATCCAGGGCAAGTGGTTCTGCCATATCTTTGCTTTCTTCCAAGAGGTCATTGAGATATTCATAGATACTCTTGACTGATGAAAATTGCAATTTATCTCCTAGAACTTCTTCAATAATGGCACCAAAACTTTCTTTTTGGCTCTTGGCAGACATAGGTACAACACAACCTAACAACTGCGTAACTAAGCGATCTGGTATTAGATCTGGTTTTTTAGCATAAAACAAAATCCCATGAACGTCAGTACAGCGATCTGTAAACGCTGGAAATAAAAATCCATTATCTGGTGCCTCTACTATCCAATCTCTCTTACGACTCTCAATTACATTTTGATCCGTATTGTAACTCAATGCACCCTTCGTGAGTTTGACAGAACAAATTGCACATTGGATAAACTCATATACGAAATCAGATGAATCAAACATATCTAACCCATCAGAAGCTTTTCCGGGAATATCATAAATTCCATGTATCAGAACAATGTAATAGTTCTCTCCATAATCATAACTTTCAATGATCTTGTCATAAAAATCATTGATCAGAGTTTCGTCTTTTAACTGACTGTTTCTGAGCATCAGAAGATAATCACTAGGAGAATCCATATTAATAAGGTTCTTTTCAATCGTCCCAGACAATGTCCCCCGGAATATGTTAAAATACTTAAATGCATCTTCTTCTGGAAGGGAAAGAAATGCTTCCTTAAGTTCAGTTCTCTTATTTTTCTCTGAATCCACATAACAGCTGCAAATCCGTGTAATACAGCAACCTGCAGCAGTGAAAAGCTTTTTAATTTCGCTGATTTCCTTTTTATTCATTTTTATCTCCTATTTCATTCGGGATTAAATCATCTTATAGGTTCAAGCAATTTCAACCCTATCTATTTATAATTTTCTCAATTTTATTCTCATCTTCTTTAGTATTTTTTTTTCCACACGGCTTACATATACTTGAGAAATTCCGAATTGTTCAGCAACTTCCCGTTGCTTATAACGCCGGGCTTCACCAATGCCATATAGCAAGCAGATTATTTTACATTCCCTTTCCGGAAGAGAGTGTATAGCATCATGAAGTGCCTTTATTCCTTCTGCTTTTTCAAGTTCATTTATCTTTTCATCATCATAGCTTAAAGTATCGCCAATGGTTAACGGAGTTTCATCAGTACCAGGGATAATGGTTTCAAAAGATACAACTTTTGAGTGTTTTTTAATTCTACGAATGTACATCAAAATATCATTGTAAATTACCCTTGTAGCATATGTAGCGAAGTTAATGCCGCTTTCTATATCAAAAGTGTCAGCTGCCTTAATCAATCCAATCATTGCTACAGATTCATAGTCTTCTTCATAGCTGAATTTATGAGCTACTGATATGGCCAGCCTTATATTGTTTTTGATTAAGGACTCTCTTCTGTCCTGAGGTTCCATGGAACGAAGCATTTCAATATCATTTTGGTCTTTACTAAACATAGGGATGCTTTTCTCACTGCAAATCATAGTAATCTACCTCTCTGCTAAAAAGGATCTTTATTCATCTCCACAACAAGCCCTTGTGCCGCACAGGCCACATTAACGGTCCTTCCGGTCACTTTCATCATTTCATTGATAAAATACTTGCCCGAACTCGAACCGGCTCCAAGATGACACATTATGACGGTTCTAAGGTTCGGTGACTGATTGGCCTTAATGACTCCGACACAGGTTTCAAGTGAAGCATGTCCCAGGAGTTTATGCTCATAGTTTGGTAAATCTCGGTCAATGAACTGTTCCTGGTAATTAGATTCAACCAGGAAGTGCTGAACCTGCTGTTTCTGGAAATTGTATGGTATGTACTCATAATCTGTGACGAACAGCAATCTTCCCATTTCCTTATGTTCAATCAGATACCCATAGTTTGGTGTTCCATTATGGGGGACTTGGAAAGGAATAACTTTAAATCCTCCAATATTGACCGCTTTAAACTCTGGAACTCCGTAGAGCTGTGCTCCGGGGATTTCTCCCACTGCTTGTTTTGTTTCTTCATTGGTATACACCGGGATTCCGGCTTTTAGAAAATCTTTAGTATGTTTAGAATGGTCACCTAACCATGTTCATGAGATAGTAAGCAACCCTTAATCTTTAGAATTTGCCAATCAATGGCTCTTTTTACTTCAATGAAAGGCTTTCCGCACTCTAGCAGAAGAATTTCATCTTTCCCCTGCAATGCATATGCGTTTCCTTTTGAACCAGAGGAGATGCATTTCAAGAACAATGAATCACCCCCTCGCCTCGTAATCTTCACAAGAATCTTCATAGGGCGTTTCAAGACCATAAGCGTCTGAATCCTCGTTATCACACACCCATTCATCAAGTGGGACTCGAATGTGATAAGCACACGTTCCGCAGCACTGTTTCACTCCAACACCCCCAGTTCCTTTATTCCAACCATATAATCAGGTGGAATTGGCAATACCCCTGAATACTTCTCTATCGGCTTCCAAAGGTGCAGGCAGTTTTTGAGGTTATTCACATAATTATCTATAGCTGGGTGGTACTGCACCACTGTTTCATCGGAATCCCAGAACAAGTCCTTGATGACACACATTTCATCCCATGTCGGGGTGCGGCGAAAATTATTTATACTCACATGATCCCAACCACCGGCATAACTCCATACTACGGTGTAGTTATGGAGGATTCCTTTTATGAATTGCCCGACGCCGCCGTCAAATGTTTTTTGGATAATCTCAAAATCATCCCTGCTGCCAAGTTCCTCATAAAGGCGTTTTAAGTTCTTCATGCTTCCACCTCACTTTTCTCCAATATCTCTTTTGCTTCTCTCAGTGCGGTTAAGTTAAAATCTTTGTATTGAGAAAAAATCCTAAAAGAATCTCTGAACCAACAAAGCAATTTTTCTTTTTCAAGGCGATTTAAAATTTCTTCTCTTGAAAGAAATAGCTTATGCTCCGGTGAGTAATTTGAATATTGCCTGAAATTGTTCTCTATCTCAAATCGAACACTTCCACGATAATAGCCAGGAGAAACAGTAATGTACTTGTTTCCAATTGCGGTAACAGTGGTTTCCATTATAAGTTCCTCACCATGCTTACCCCTAGCGGCATTACTCAAAAGAAGCAAATACACTGTCTGGCCTTTATAGAAATCTTCTTTTTTCATTACTCCACCTCAATCTCCTCATCAGCTGGAAACCGGAATATCCGGGGAAGTTCATGATATTCAACACTTCCTTGATTACTTGCAGTAGTAATCTGACCGCCTTTTACATAACAGACAATATTTTCTAAGTCTACAGGGGAAATCTCAAAATCCGAAATAAACAAACTTGGCATTATACCGACATATTCAGCATGTAACATTTCCATTGCTTTCTTTGCTTTTTGGGGAGAAGAATATTCTGCAAATGACCTTGGAACATGGGAGAAGCCATTATAAAGCACCATATTAGATTCGCAAATTAACTCACCATTTTCATAAGGCACATCATACTTGCCGTTCTGTGAAACTATCCTCATCTCTATCCCCTTATCCTCTCTATCTGGCGATTCAGTTTTGCAGTTATGTATGGCTGGATATTATCCGGTCCCATCAAGTGAGTAATTTGGTCAACTATAATCTTCACATCTGCCAGTTCCTCATATAAATGAGTTTTGCAGGCAGGGTCAAATGGATATCTGGTCAATTTAAGAGCTGCCTGTCCCAACTCACAACATTCCTCTGCCAGAATGGGAAGCTGTTTATCTAAACCGTAAATATTCGCGATATAATCAATCTTTTCCTTATCTGTCATTAATGTGGCTCCTATGCCCAATCAGGCTTCTGTGGCTGTGGCGTTGGTGCTGTCTCGTCTTCTGCCTGCTGATCTGGAACATCTTCACCCTCGGGTGTTTCTTCCTGCACAATCGGATCTGGATCTTCTGGCATAGGAAACTCTTGAGCATTGGCATAACTCTGAACATCATGAGCCACGTCCTCTGCAACAACATCTACTGAATCAATATCTTCTGCCTTATCGGCAGCCTCAATGGCGAATACATCACCATATTGCTGAACAATCTGTTTGCAGGCTCTGGAAATCACAGTCTTTTTTGCCATCATGTCAGTAAATTCAGCATGAGTGCCACTGTTCTCCTTGTAGCCATATCCTTTCTTCCAAGCTGTCTTAATCTGATTGATATTCATTACTTCCATGTATGTACTGCCACCATCAAAGACAACTATACAATAAGCACCTTTGATCTTAGTCAGGTCGATATTCTCAAAATCTTGTGTGTGTTCATCAAGAATCTTTCGACCATTTTCAATGTGATATTTGAATGTGTCGCCTTCGTAAATGACCTCTGCATTAATATCTTTAGCACCGTATCTGTGAGCCATGGCTTTGTGTCCATGATAGGAAACCTGACACTGTAACTTTCCACCGTAGGCTATTGGATAACACTGTCGCTTCTGCATGGATAATCCCATTGTAACCATATCCATAAGAGAATTGGCGATACTGGGCTGAGAGCAGGTTTCCATGACATATTTACCATTCCTGTCCTTAGTTTCTTTCAAAATGAGATATGCTCCCATCAACGCATTTGTAGGGTTATAATCTGCCGGGAACGTAAGCCCGTATTCCTGTTTCTGCTTCAGCTGAGCATTTAAACCGTCAATAAGGGCATTATTTACAATTAATGCTGCCTGCTGATTTGCCGTTGTCGCAACCTCATGTTTTTTCTCTGCCATTACTATTTCTCCTTTTCCAATAAATAAGTTGCTTCCATATCCGCTTCGTGCAATGCCAAAACCAGAGGATATTTCTCCATAGCGGTTCCCAAGGTATTCCAGAGTTCCTTAGGTTCATAACTTCCCATGTGCCATCGGATTGCATATCTTTCAATCGGTAACAGTTTTATATATTCTTCAATTATCATGACACTCTTCTCGCCATGGCCGTAGGGTATAAGGTCATTTACTGTATAAAATGGAACCTGCACCCAGGCACCAGCTTCATCTTTCTTGCTACGCATTTCCGTGGCATAAAAATACGTTTTGCAAAGGTCATGGAGCAAAGCTGAAATTACAATACTTTCACTCTGTACATTTGCTAATATTTTGTGCCAAATAGCATTGTCACTGGCTTTCTTCTCTGCCAAGCAATCAAGAACATTTAAACTATGTTCTAATAAGCCACCCTCATAAGCTCCATGGAATCTGGTACTTGCTGGGGCCATATAAAAATCACTCTTGTGAATAAATTCAAGAAGATTCTCAATTCCCGGCCGCTTTGTCTCTAATAACAACTTTTCAAATCTTACAACTAAATCCTGTTTCATGTGCCGCCTCACTTTCCTTTCTGATTGCCATATGAAACGCTCCTCTATCAAGCCAGTGCAATATGGTTGCCAACTGCGTATGCTTTATGACTTCAATATGTCGCGTCTGGTGATACCACATTACCCATTCATGTTTCAGAATTTCATCAAGGGTCGTGATTAACTCGCCTTCTTCAAACTTTCTCTTGGATTTCAGGTACTCCCTATGCTTTTTGATATTCTCACATTTAGCGCAAGGAGACTCGTAAGACGGATAATGCTTACCATTATGCTTCCAACCAAAAGCACAACACCTACAAGGATTCTGTTTCATCATTCATTAACTCTCTCAAACTCATAAATACTGTTCAGAGTCTCAATTTGAATCCGATTTTCTTTTTTACCAATGTCTGTTACCGGGCTCGTTCTCAAAGAATAACCGCTGTAATCGGTACCATCAGCTTTAGCAATGTAATTTATAGTCATAGGAAGTCCAAAGTGCGCCTTTGGTTCTTCACAAATTCGGCCGATCCGTAGCGGATATCTCCCATCAGTTCTTGGTGTACCGTCTTTATGGTAGATTCCAATAATTTTGTATCTCTCTATTTTATCAATTGATTCGCCAGATTCAGCATCCGGTTCTTTCTGTATAACCTTCCCTACTATTGTTCTTACCTTAAGTGTGAATGCTTTGATTTCACTTTCCGGTACGTCAACTTCGGTAACGATACCTTTTGCAGAAGAATTTATCTGCACCAGATCCCCAACAGATACCACTTCATCTGAGAAATATGTATAGGCTTTACCACTGGGTGTTTCTCCCTTTAAAAACTTAACTTTGATAATCTGCATTTATATTTCCTCCATTTCCTTTTCAAGCTTCGCAATTCTTTCATCAACAATACTTTTAAATTCTTTAATAAGTCGAGCCATGCTTAATGAGCCAAGATCTGCATTGTCAGCAATTGCTACGCTTCCAGAAGCCGTTTTAAACTCAATAGAATAGCATTCCGGCGGCAGGTTGATAGACTTTTTTAAATCACTCAGATGTTTAATATGCTGCATGATTGGTTCGGCTTTCTCAAATTGGTCTTTATTCACTTTAGGCCTTCCTCCATTTTCTTCTTCCAACATTTCAGCTATTTTTTTCAGATGTTTTATATCTTCATCTTTCAGACGATTCGCTGCTGAAACAAATACTTTAATGGCATGAATGAGCTCCGATATACGAATCAAAGTATTAGGATCCATTATGCAACCTCAACCATCAACTCTTTGTTATCTGCTCGGCTCATGACAATCAACTGACTGTCACATACCGGAAGCCGCCATGGATCAAGACTCTCTCCATCGTCAAGAATAACAGGGCACTGAATGCCTACAATCTTCTGAATGGTCAGGGCAATAATCATCATGGCTTCTATCTTTCTGCCATGGTTCGCCGTATTATCATGAATCTCGTATCCATCAATTCTCGGAACGCAGTAATCCTTTTTATATCCGCCGTTCTTGGCAAAGGCAAACAGATCCCATGTCACCCTACCTCCGAAGAAGCTGTTAATTGAATCAACCAGAAGTTCGTTCTTCCTCTGGTCAAGCTGATCCAGTAAATCAAGGATTTTTTCACAATCAGCTTTCAATTGTTCTTTCTGCAGCTGTTCATTCCGTAGGAAAGATAACCGTTCTTCAAGTTCCACATTCTTAACTGTTCTGGAAATTTTCTCTTTCACAGAATCCAATTCAGCCTGAATCTCCGCTTTCTGATTCCGAAGCGTGGCCCGATAATCCGCGCCAGTATTCACAGATCTTAAAGCTTCTTCCTTTTTAAGAATCTCTAGGCAAAGGGATTCATATTCCTGGTTGTCCGATAAATCAACCTTATTTGGAAGTGAAATCAATTCTTCCATAGCTTTATTCTTTGAACTATTGGCTACAACTTTCGACTCATTGGAAGACTTTATATGTTTCTCGATTTCAGGAAGTTCTTTTATCTCCAGCTGTTCAATTTCAGCTTTTAATGTGCGTCCCTTTTCAGATATTGTGGTTAGCAGATCCGATCTTTGCTTCTCCCACTCTTTCTTCTCGTTGTCATATTTCTTACGGTGCTTCTGGCTATTTACTTCATACTGCTCTTTTTTTTGAATCTTCACAGCTTCCGGTAATTCCTGTCCGCAGGTTGGGCAAACGAAACTATCTGATTCAAATTTAGGAAGCTCCACATACTGAGGAAAGACGCTCTGCGATGTATTAGTGTATTCTTCCAACAAACAGGCTTTATGTACTTTTTCCCGGTCTATAGCTTTCAGTAATCTTTGCTTATCCATTTCCGCCATAGAAGAATCGTTCATAGCCTGCCGAAACCGCTGTTCCGCTTCATCAATCCTTTTCTGGATTTCTTTCCTCTGTTCAATCAGAATTGCATTGGCAGACTGTTCAATACCGGACCGTTTAAACTGCAGGTCCATAATATCTTTGGACATAGATTCAAGCTGCTTGGATTGTGCCAGAGAATCATCTTCTTGCTTCTCAACATCAGCAATCTGACGCTGCAGCTCATTCTTCCGCAATTCCAGTTCCGCAGTATCAATGTCCTCAACAATCAGGCGATTCACCTCTTCTATCTTTCCGGGATAATTGGCAATTTCTTTACTCAATTTCGTGACACTGGCTTTATTCATGGCCTCGATCTCTGCAATATCGTATTTCTCAAGCAAAGGGACCAGCTCTGCGAAATCCGGATATTTAGCAACGATGTCATTTATGGAGATATCCTGCGGCAGTTTAAATAGAAAGTCTCTCATATCCTTTGGATTCTTCGCCATGAATGCACCAATATTCATGCACATGCGCAAATCATCGAAATCAAAGTCAAAGTAGGCAATGAAATCTTTAAGGTTTTTATCACAGCCATTGATGGAATATGAGTTATCGTCAGAGTAACTGCCGTCTTTTTTAGTGGTCCGTTTCTGGACTTTTTTGGCAACAACTTCTTTGCCGTTAATTTCCATAGTAATTTCTCCGACTACCGGTACATCTGCCACCGGTACTTTGCCAACTTCTCGGCGCACCTTTGGGTTACTGGTCAAGTCATTTCCTACTCCATGAAGCACCCACATGAGTAATTCCGCAGTGGTGGATTTGCCCAAACCATTTGCACCTTTAATATGAGTAATCTTGTCCCCAAACTGTACGTCAAAGTTTTTAAAACCTTTGAAATTTTCGCAGTGAGCACTAACCAACTTTACTACATGCATTTACATTTTCCTCCCTTAGTTTCACAATGAATTTGTGAACAGCTTCAATCATATCTTCTTCCAACATCACATATGGATCTGGACCATTAACTACCTCAGACCCGCATGAAAATTCCGAAGATTGGACATTGTCTGTTCCACACTCTTCTTGCTTCAGGCGATAATAAAGAAGTTTCAACAAGTTAGAGTTAGTGGTATTATCGTATGATAAATATTTCTCCATTAAATCCCGTGGAGCATTTGCTACTACACCTTCAAAGGCATGTCGTATAGCTCTTTCTACCCGACTTCCCGTTGTATTATATTTCTTGGCAACATCCGCATACAAAGCAGTTATCTTGGCATCTTCATATCCACTTTCAAATAATTCCATAAAATCAGGTATGTATTTAAATCCGCGAATAGAAATCGGCATCCCCATCTTGATTAACACATCTTTTGATCTATCCTTAATCATGTTCAGGCACCTCCAGTTTTGAAACGGAGACTTCATAGGCAATGCGCTTTTCACATTCGGTCTCACTTAATTTTTTGGTGTACTCTCTGCTTTGAACTCTACCCCAAACTTTTACTCTGGTACTTACATTAATACCGGAAGCATATCTGGCATTTCTCCCCCAGGCAATACAGGGTATGTAATCTGATTTACCATATGGACGATTCACTGCAAGAAGTAAATCTGCAATTTCTCTTCCATATGGAGTCTTCCGGTATATGGGCGGTTTGCAAATGAATCCATCTAAGGAAATAAAATTTGACTTCGTGTAATCAGTAAACGTCTCACTTAAAAGATGTGCTTCCTTTACGAATACCGAAAGAATAAGTCTCTTTTTACCTTCTCTGAATTGATTAGTAGAACGAAACTGTCCCTTTACCTCTATTGTTGCGCCGATATAATCCAGGCTAACATCAACCAATCTTTCTGAAACAGTAAGAGGAATAACGTCAGCTTGCTCACTAAGCCGCTTAACAGCCAAATCTACTGTGTAAAATCCCTCTCCAAACACCTCATGATTAAAGGTGAATCCGGAGACGATTTCTCCGATTAAAGTAACTGTATTATTGGTAATTTTTGTATCCATCTTGATTTCCTCCGAGTCTCTATGTATAATAGAGATAAATGTATTTAATAGTTACTAGGATTCCCTGGGAGTTGCCGCTCCTGGGGTTTCTGTTTGTTCAGCCAAGTCAATCATGGTAAGGCCTCTTAGAATGGCGCTAATCCAATGATCTTTCATATTCCAGTTGACTTGAACTGGGCCGTGATCATCAATGGCCTGTAAAATGATCTCAGCTGTTTTCCGCTTGTCCATCTTGAGCACCTCCTACTATTCATCTTCTGATCCAATAATCCGACCATCATTAATGCACACCGGATCCAGATCCCCTGACTCAACCCGCCTGTCAAGTTCAAATACTGGTACCAAGTTAGCTTCCTTTTGCTCTGTTGCTGATAAAATCTTCATCTTTCCTTCACCTCCTCTCATATCACTTTCTGCAAATCACTGTTTTTTTAAACACTTCCCCTTCCTGCCAATTCTTCCAGTAGCCAAAGTTGAGAACACCGGAAGTTACCTGGATGGCAAGCCTTGTGGGAAATTGTGCTGGGAGAAACCCCTATCTTTTTGGCTAATCCAGTGTTGTCCAGATTGTTTCTGGCTTTTGCTTCGGCGATAAGGACTTTCATATCATCTTCGCGCCGCTTATAGTAATTTTTCTTAGCCACCTCGCTTACCTCCAATCTCCCATTTTTACATTGACACGTTTACGTGATAGTGGTATATTATAGTCATTCGAACGTGTGTTCTTGTGTTATTACGCCGCCTTGCCTTGTCTTTCGAAGAGAAAAAAGATGTCATACTCTGGGAAAAACACTTTTTTAATAACAATGGCTTCGTCAATTGAGAATCCAGCCTCTACATTACCATTTGCTTTATCGGAAACTGTTCTTAATTGACATTTTAGTAGTTCAGCAATCTGGCTGTAAGTGACATTTTTTTCTTTCATTACTTTGATCAAGTTTTGATACATATCTTTCACCTCATTTCTTGCCATATTTGCGAAGTTCCGTAATGCATACTTCTAATATACTCGGTTATCCGTAATTTGTCAAGCGGTAGTTTGCGGAATGCCGCAAATTAATAATATGCGTAAATTCGCAAATTAGTATTTACTTTTTGCGGTATATCGTATATAATGAATTTATCAAGACTTAGAAAGGTAGTGGAATTGACAATTGGAAAAAGCGAAGGTATTAGAAAGATTAATTAAAGAGTCAGGAATGAGCGTCAGAGCATTTGCAGATAAATGCGGACTACCGGAAAGTACTGTTTATACCATATTAAAAAAAGGTGCTGGCAAGGCAAATGTAAATAATGTGATTTCGATGTGTAAAGTTCTAGGTATTTCAGTCGAAGAACTTGATGATATTTCAAAAGGTGAAAAAGTAGACTACGAACCAACTTATGAAGACATCCAAAGTTTAATTGCTAGAAATGGGAAGAAACTCACGCTCGAACAAAAACAGGACATTATAAAGGCTCTTCTGTCCGATGATTAAAGGGAGATGTATTTGTTGGAGCAATATAGAATTATTGAAAAGACATTAGATGTATATAAAAAATGTGATGTTAAGAATTTTCCTATTGATTGCTTTAAGATTATCAAAGGGTTAGGGATTCCGTTATATAAATATTCGGAACTCCCCGGGTCGAAAATTAAAAAGTGTCTATTAGTCAGCAATGACGCTTTTACACTTCAAGGTATAATATTTTACAACGATAAGTTTCCTCACAAAGAGCGTCAACGTTTTTCCTTAATGCATGAAGTTGGACATATCGTTCTTAATCATATGGGAGAAAGTATTGAAAATGAAAAAGAAGCTGATTTTTTCTCCAGCAATATCTTAGCTCCCAGGGCAATCATGCAGTATTTACATTGTGAATCAGTAAAAGATATATACAATACATTTAATGTATCATGCATGGCCGCTAACCGTATAGCGAAGGATTACCAAGCTTTTTGTTATCGGACGCAAAGAAATCTGCATAAAAATATTTGTGACTGGTTTTTCCCTCGAAAATTATCCGATTTGCCCACCTACTCTGATCAAGATTATGAAAGCGATAAATATAGTACTGACTTTTTTAGTGTTCACCGGTTCCTTGTTGGTGAAAGGTATGCTTTTGAACAAGCTGAATTTTATCATTTACATGGTCACAATTCCTAAGTACATAATTAAACAACACTTAACGGTTCAAGTAAATGAGTCGATGCCTTTTTAACAGTATATGGAAAGGAGGTCCTTCAATGGCACGTATTAAATGTCCCGCATGGGGATGTGGGAGTACAGATGTTCAATTGATTGGAGGTAAATCAAAGACTACTTTGAATTTGAATCCACTCAAACCTTTTACTCTTGTTAATCACAAGCCCACCGGGAAACAAAAATTCATGTGCACCAAATGTGGTAAGGTTTGGGAGCAAAAAAAAAACCGCCCGGTATTGGAGTACCGAACGGCTTCACATAGATTATCTCTTACCAGATTCATGGAAAGATACAATCACCTTAGACAAGTGAATTATATCATTTCCACAGCGTTCTGGCAAGGGGCGCATTTTTTATACCCAAAGATAGAAAGGAAATGATATTATGGCAAAAAAGAGTGAGACAAAGGAAAGTAAACGGAAGAAGAATGTATTGCCCTCTGGATCATACCGTGTCCAGGTCTTTGATTACATGGATGAAAATAAAAAGAGGCACTATAAATCTTTTACGGCTCCAACCAGAAAGGAGGCTGAATTCCTAGCCCTGCAGTGGCAGAATAACAAAGAGGAAAGCATAACGGATATTACTATACATGAAGCTATTTCCAGGTATATTGATTCTAAACGTGGTGTTTTATCCCCCAGTACTGTCAGAATCTACGAGGGAATGCAAAGAAACTATCTAAATGGTAAAATAGGCTCCATTAAGCTGAGGAACATCGACAGTACCACAATCCAGATATGGATAAGCGATTTGTCTGCAAGGCTAAGCCCTAAAACCGTCCGAAATGCTCATGCTCTGCTTACCTCTGCGCTGGAGATGTTCGCACCCGATCTAAGATTAAAAACCACTCTTCCAGCTAAGAGAAAACCAGAACTACACACACCCTCTGATGATGATGTCGAGAGGCTATTAAAACACATTGAGGGAAAGGAACTTGAGATTGCTGTCCTCCTGGCCGCCTTTGGTCCCATGCGGCGTGGTGAAATCTGCGCCCTAACCTCCCATGACATTAAAGGGCGGATTGTAGATGTAAATAAGAGCATGGTACTTGGTCCGGATAACTTATGGCATATTAAGCAGCCAAAGACCTACAGCAGTTATCGCCAAATTGAATTCCCAGATTTTGTCGTAAAAAGAATGAAAGGAATAGACGGGCAAATTATTAAGGCAACGCCAGAACAGATTACGAGCAGATTCCGGCGGGCTGTTCGTTTTGCCAAATTGCCTCACTTCAGGTTCCATGACCTCCGGCACTACTCCGCCTCCATAATGCATGCAATAGGCGTGCCAGATCAATACATAATGCAGAGAGGCGGCTGGCAGACTGACAATGTGATGAAAACAGTTTACAGAGATGTTATTGATATGGAATCCGTTAAGCAAAATAAAAAGATATTAAAACACTTTGAAAAAGTATCACACAAAGTATCACACGAGGGTTGATTTTACTTGTAAATACGATAAGGAATTCGGGTTCGAGTCCTGTTGTCTCCATGATTAGAGCCCCCGGTCCATACATGGAATCCTTGTATAGACCGGGGGCTTATGCTACGCCATGGGCAGTTATGATAAGAATTATTTTCTAAGCCTTCATATCTTCTAACGTTTCCCCATATATTATTGTAAAAACTCCGGGAGCGAGTTATATGAAAGTTCAAAACAAAAGTGCTCTGATTATCTCTATCCTTATTCCCTTAGCCGTTGGATCTTTATCCGCTCTTTTAAGCGGAAACATGTCAATGTATTCCTCATTAAACAAACCTGCTTTTAGTCCTCCATCCTATATCTTCTCAATTGTATGGACAATACTCTATATTTTAATGGGAATATCGTCCTATATAATTTTCATATCTGGAGATGAAAATTCACCTCAGGCTCTGAAAACATATGGGCTGCAACTGTTTTTCAACTTTTGCTGGAGTATTATTTTCTTTGGATTTTCACAATATTTGTTTGCCCTTTTATGGCTGATCGCGTTAATCATTCTTATAGCAATCATGATCCTGCAATTTTACAAAATAAGTCCCATTGCAGCTTACCTGCAGATTCCCTATCTTTTGTGGTGTGTGTTTGCTGCTTTTTTAAATTATACAGTTTATAGGCTAAATTAAACATCCAACGTAAAAACACGATTAATAGCATCGGGAAACATATGCAAACCTTAAATAATTTGTACTTTTATGTCGTATTTTCAGATATTAACCACCAATCCACAATTATTTCCACATTATTGTGGATAAGTGTCATTTTCCAAACTGTAATGCTGCTATGGCTGACTCCATTAAATACTGTTAAGGTTTTGACTATATAACATGTATTTGCAATTCATACATATAGTATCATGATTAATATATATCCTAGGAGGCCGCCTATGCTCTTGAGTGATTTAGGTACAATCTCGCAATTGGGCCGCATACTGAAAGTAAATGACGCAATGGTTAGAGATATCTTCCTGCGCAATATTACTACCGGCTATCTGACCGTTATCTTTGCCATGCCAGAACAAGGCCAGACTGTAGCTGCTGCACTATTAAGGCTTAATGTCAGCTTTGAGACTACCATTTTAAATTCATCTGGCCAGAATATGTGCTTTTGCGATATCAAAGAGGGTATGCTGGTGGACTCCTTATGTT
>JAEWPQ010000238.1 GCA_023460575.1 Bacillota bacterium | reverse complement strand
CGGCAGTTCACTATATCTGTGACGAAGCTGCAGACTGGTATCCGGATATCAATGATATTAAGAGTAAGATTACAGACAGGACTAAGGCAATTGTAGTTATCAATCCCAATAACCCCACAGGAACCCTCTATTCCAAAGAGCTGCTAGAAGAAATCGTTAAGCTCTGCAGGGAAAACGGTCTCATTATTTTTGCGGATGAGATATATGACAGGCTGGTGCTTGACGGACTGACGCATACCTCCATCGCGTCTCTTGCGCCGGACCTGCTTACGATCACATTTAACGGGCTGTCCAAATCCCATTTAATCGCAGGATACCGTTGCGGTTTTATGAGTCTTTGCGGGGACAAATCCTATGCAAAGGGGTATGTGGAGGGAATCAATCTGCTGTCTTCCATGAGGCTGTGTTCCAATGTTCCCGCCCAGTCTGTCATAGGAACTGCCCTTGAGATGGAAGAGGATACAAAGAAGCTGCTGATTCCGGGCGGCAGGATCTACGAACAGAGAGAATACATATACCAGGCATTAAACCAGATCCCGGGAATCTCTGCGACAAAGCCCAAAGCTGCTTTTTATGTATTTCCTAAAATTGATACGAAACGATTTGGGATTTATGATGATGAAAAGTTTGTTCTGGATTTTCTAAGAGATAAAAAGATTCTGCTTACCCACGGCGGAGGTTTCCACTGGGAAAAACCAGATCATTTCCGGGTGGTTTATTTACCGGAAATGGGTATGCTTAAATCTGCCTGCAGCCGGTTGGACGATTTTCTGTCTTACTACAGACAGGAATAATAAACGGCCCTGCAGCTGTTTCGTCTGCAGGGCCGGGTTTTTAATCTGGCGATTGATTTGTCTGTGTCTGGTAGCTTTTAAGCTCAGTATTCCAGGAATTAAACCGGGGATCCTCTCTGTGATCTGTCAGGAGATTTAAACCGGATAAGTAACTGCCTATATATGCAGATACTTTTTTTGCTCCGTAATAGTTGATATGATCTCCCCCGTCTCTGGAATCAGTGGTCCAGTCGATGGATAACTGGTCTGAAGACAGGTTTAAATCGATATAATCAAGGTTATTTTTATCAGCAAAGTGTTTTACTGCATTGTGTTTTGCGTAGGTCCAGCATTTGGGGGAGGGAGAGCTGTATAAAATCAGAGTAATTCCCTTTTCCTTACACAGTTCATTGATTTTCGTCAGATACAGAAAGGGCTGTTCCTGTATATCGAAAACCTCATCTGTTTCCATCGTATAAGGTCCTCCGGTATAAGGTTTGTTGATGATATTATACTGATAGCCTTTATATACAGGTGACGGTTTTTCTGCTATACCGGCACTGATATTTTTCAGCATATAGAAATGAAAATATCTCCAGTTGTTATGGTACTGGTAAATAGGAAATAGTTTCTTTGTTTTTTCATCAATTGTAGTTTCCAGGGCATTGATGTATTTAAAATCCCGGAAACAGGCGTTGGTCTCAAGCAGAACTACTTTTGGAGACTGCTTATTTAATACCTTTTCCAGAAGATAATAGGTATCCTGAAGCCTCTGGCCGGGTACACCGCAGTTAAAGCCTGTGTATCCGAAGGTATTCCAGATCTCCATGGGAGAAATGCTGGTACTGCATTCACTGTCTCCGATGGATAAGTAACCGATGGTATTTTTAGGTTCCTTATAGATTCCCCCGGCTTTTTTGTAAAGTCCCTCTGCCCCGGTGTTTACCGGCAAAAAAAGAAAGGACATGATATATAAAAGAATGATAAGTCCCGTAATAAAGGATGCTGTTCTTATTTTGTTTCCTGCATGCATTCCGTCACCTCTTAAAATCCGGCATAGATAAGTTTTGCCGGTAAATATCCGTCGCCGTATGCACCGAGGACGATTACAAGTAAAATCGCTCCATAATAAAGACTCCATCGAACCGGAAGTTTATAACCGGATAATTGATCTCTTATGGAAATACCGCGTTCGTGGATCACACCAACCGCCAGTACTGCCAGAAAGCCTAAAAATACGGCTGTATAATCAGGTAAAGCAAGGCCCAGCTGTAAAAGAGAACCGTCCGTCAGGGAGGAGAGCTGAAAGCCTGTAAATATGGACCGGAACATGAAAAATCCTGCAGTCAGTGTTTCAGCCCGGAAAAACAATTCGCCTGTAAAGACTATTATAAGGAGCCTTACGGACTGAAAGATGCGGTATATCAGGCTGCTGCGGTTGATTTTCAGTGTTGCGGCTGCCTTTACAACGTAAGGTTCCGTGATATTATCCAGTAAAATGAGGACAAAGTAATACATACCGAAAAAAAGATAATGCCAGCCGGTGCCATGCCAGAAGCCGTTGCAGATCCATACTCCAAATAGTGCGGGAGAAGTGGCAATCACCTGTCCCAGGTGCTTTCCTAATTTTGCTCTGGAATTTTTCCCGAACTTCTTTACCGGAGCAGTCAGGGAAATGGGGTAAAAGATATAGTCCTTCAGCCAGGTGCCAAGAGTAATATGCCAACGCCTCCAGAATTCGGATGGGCTTTTGGAAAAAAATGGCTGACGGAAGTTTTCCGGTATGGTGATTCCAAAGATCTCACCGGTTCCGATTGTCATGTCGATACAGCCGGAGAAATCCGCGTAAAGCTGAAAGGTATAGAGGATGGCGCTGACAATTACGATAATGCCTCCATACTGGTTATAAGATCCAAAGACTGTTTCAACAAACAGATTCAGCCGGTCTGCAATGACAAGTTTCTTAAACAGTCCCCATAAAATTCTCTGAAATCCGTAGGTCACGTTTTTATATTCCAGCGGTTTTCCCTCTGTGAGAGCGCCGGCTGTCTGAGAGTAGCGGCATATGGGGCCTTCCATCAATATGGGAAAGAAGGTCAGATATAGAGCCAGTCTCCCCAGGTGGTCGTCAGCTGGAATTTTTTCATAATACACGTCAGCCAGATAAGAAACAGCCTGCAGAGTATAAAATGATATCCCGATGGGAAGGGCAAATCTCATCGCAGGCAGCAGGTTTGGATAAGAAACTGCCTTTAATATATGATTGATATTATCGCTGAAAAATCCGGAATATTTCAGTACCACCAGCATGCCGAGCTGGATTCCCATACCAAACCACAGGATTCTCCGCCTTTTGCCGGCGCAGGCTGCTTTTAAAGCCTTTTTCTCTTCCGGGGATGCCCCCGTTAAATCAAGTTCTTTCTTACAGGAAGAAAGCCACAGACCGATATGATGAACGGAAAGCGTGGAGATCAGCAGGTACACAATAAGCGTTCCGCTGAGGGAAAGAAAAAAAAGCCAGCTGGCCGCCAGTAAGACCTTATACCGGTGGCGCACCGGTGCCAGCTGATAAAGGAGTATGACACCGGGAAGAAAGATGATGAGGTAAAGGATAGACGTATAGGTCATAGCTTATTCCTCTTTCAGCCGGTTGATCATGCCCCATAGTGCATCTACTGAATTAAAGTTAACAGGAACCATATCTGCCGGTGTAATGGTAATACCAAAGGCATCCTCCAGCTCAGGAATCAGTGAGAGAATGGAAAAGGAATCTAAAAGAGCGTTGTCGATCAGCCCTGTCTCTTTTTCATAATCAATCCCCGGGTTAATTTCGTTTAAAATCGCTAATAATTCGTTCATTTATTATCTCCTTTCTGAGTGAAAAAATTAAACTGGTCTGTTGCAAGAGCCGGTCTTGCAACCTGGTACTGCTCATTTTCTGAATAAAGAAGTACCAAAGGAAGATCGCGGCTTAAAAACATCGCCATCCCCTCTGTGACAGAGTAAGCACCTGTCTTCTGGAAAACAAGCCGGTCGCCCTGTTCCAAACCATGAAACGGATACTGCCTTACAAGAACATCACTGGAAGTGCAGAGAGAACCACACACGGTCCACTCTGCGGCTTCCCCGTCCTGTCTTCCGTAATGGGTAATAAATGGTTTTTTCATAGCCAGCATCTGACCATAATAGTTCAGCTGGTGTATGCCTCCGTCAACGATACAATAAGACTGGTCATTGTTAGTTTTTAAGTCTACCACGCTTGTTGCATAAAATCCGCAGGATGCAGCGATAAAACGCCCCATCTCAAGTGTCACCTGTCCTTTGAAGGTCAGACTTTTAATGGCACTTGACAGGGCAAGGAGCATAGCCTCTTCCTCATCCTTTTCTCCTTCAAAATAGCACACTGGAAGACCGGGACCGTATTCCAGCTTTTGTACCGTAAAGTGATACTGCTTTTGTAAATCAGCGCAAAGCTGGTCCAGCATCTGAAGTTCTCCCTCCAGTTTCGCTCCTGATTTTTTCTGGGTGCCGGAAAAATACTGGATTCCTGAGATTTCTACATATTCATAAGGACCTCCGGAGATGATCCTGCGTATGGAGGGTTCATCCATTCCAAACTGGTTTCCGCTGGTAAGGCGCAAAAGGACCCGGATATTTCTTTTTTCTCTAATAGCACAGGAGGTAAGGATCTTCCAGTGCTCAAAAGATTCCACGGTAAAAATAATGCTGTCTGAATATCTGGTAATGGCGTACTCCATATCTTCCTGTTTCTTATGTACGCCTGACATCACAATCCGTTTTTTATCAATTCCCGCTCTTTCACAGATGTGAAATTCTCCCGGTGAGCATACCTCAAAATAATTCACATGCTTCTCCATGTCCTTTACTAAAAATGGATTGGCTTTCATGGCAAAGCACAATTGTGTTCGCGGCGGAAGCGCGGACCGTATGTCCGCGATCCGGCTGGCAAGAATGTCTGTATCAAAAAGATAAAATGGTGTCTGATAAGTTTCAAATGCAGTTTTCATTTTTGAATCGTTTAATTCTTGTTTCATAGACACATCTCCAATAATTTTTTTCTGTCCATCTTACCGTTTGCAGTAACGGGGATGTGAAGTACAGGAATGCAAAGGCTGGGAATCATGTAAGACGGCAGCGTTTCCCGCATACGCTTAAGCAGTTCCTTTTTATCTAAATCCCCGCTGTAAAATGCAGCAAGGCGGTTTTTTACACTGTCAAACGCACAGCAGGCCCGGTCAATTTCCGGATAACTGTTTAAGATCAGCTCGATCTCTTCCAGTTCAATCCGGTGCCCCATGTGTTTAATCTGAAAATCCCTACGCCCCGCGAAACACAGTTCCCCCTGGCTGTTATAAAAAGCAAGGTCTCCGGTCCGGTAAATGGTCTCAGGATAGAGATTATTTAAAGGATTCTGAACAAACGCCTTTTTTGTCTGCTCCGGATTGTTATAATATCCAAGGGCGAGAGCGGTACCTGATACGCAGATTTCTCCGGTTTCCCCTTCGGTAGAGATAAGCTTGTCACCGGATCCAAGAAGAAATACGTTTTCATTGGGAAATGGTTTCCCAATGGGAATTTTTTCTTCCGGTCCGAATACTTTTAAAACCGGGTAATACGTACAGTTGCAAGTGATCTCTGTGGGTCCGTAAAGATTTACAAACTTCGCATGGGGAAGGTTCTTCTGCCAGAGCGCCAGATGACTTGCCGGCATGGCTTCCCCGCTGAATAAAACCTTATTGACGCTGTCTGGCACTTTGTAAGTAAAGCCCCTCAGCTGAGTGACCATGCACAGCGCCGAAACAGCCCAGATCAGTGTGGTCACCTGATAGCTGCACAGACAGTCCAAAAGCATGGTGGGAATGGAAAAATATTTTTTCGGTATGAGAACAATGGATGCACCGGTTTTAAAGGCAGAATAGATGTCTTTTACTGACACATCAAAATCCAGAGGAGCCTGATTGCCAAGGACATCATCCTTCGTAATCTCAAACATGGCTGGGAAATATTCCATAAAGTCGATAACAGACCGGTGGCTCACCAGCACCCCTTTGGGAACACCGGTAGAACCGGAAGTAAAGTTACAATACAATGGCTGGATATCCAGGGACTTTTCCCGGACAGCTTTCAGGCGGTCCGTGTTAATGGGAGAAGAAAGAAGCTTCCGGTAGTCAAAGATGGTTCCTTTAAAAGAAAGTTCCTTAAGCTTTTCGTCTGAATCTCCAAGTGAGATAATACAGTCTGTCTTTAAGACATCAAGTATCTGGCTGATTCTGGCAGCGGGCTGGTCCGGATTTATAAATGTATAAAAACAGCCTGCATAGACAATCCCCATAAATGAGGTCAGTGCTTCCACACACTTATCCATGAATACCACAATTGGTCTTCCTGCTTTTGTATGCTCTGTTAAAAAGCTTCCGATTTGTCTGGCACGGTCATACAGCTCCTTATAGGTGCAGCTGTGATCCGGATCAATAATGGCCGTTTTGTCCGGAAATTCTTTTGCAGAACATTCCAGATATTCTAATATATTATTCATGATTAAGATTCCTTTCCTGCCGATGTTATAGGAAATGTGGCGCGGGCGGTAAAGAGAGTTTCCGTAGTGAGAATTTCAAAATTTCCGTCCATCTGCTCGGCGATTTTTCTGCATGTTTTCAGTCCGATATTGGTGCTTTCCTGAAATACCAGATCGGTCCGGATTTCATTGGTAATGCTGATGATTAAAAAGTCCCCTTCCCTGGAACCCCTGACGATAACGGGAGAGCCGTGACCGGCGTATTTTCTCACATTGGAAAACAGGTTGTCAAAGAGACGTTTCAAATACTGGATATCAATTTTAATGGTGCATGGTTCATCCATGAACTCTGTCTGCACTTCAAAACCAAGGCTGTTTAAATTAAAAACGTGTTCACTTAAAAGCTGCTGAAGCAGAATTCTTGCATCAAAGATTTCCATCTCCATTAAGATGGTATCCTTACCGAATACAAGAAAGTACTGAAACAGTTTATCAGATAAATCCTTCAGCTGAATGGACTTTTCCCTGCAGCTTTTAATGTATTTCTCCATCTGTTCCTCTGAACGGTAGTCTTTGGAATCCAGAATTTCCAGATATCCGATTAAGGAAGTTAATGGTGTGCGGATATCGTGGGACATGGAGGTGATGAGCTCGCTGTTCGCTTCCCATGCATCTTTTTCACTTTTATATCTGGTGATGATGGAATGCCTCATATTGTCCGCATTTTTAGCCAAAAGTGAGATTTCATCGTTACCTTTATGATAAATGGGCTGCTCTAAGTCCCCTTTCTCAATGAGTGACACTTCTTTTGAAAGAAGGACGATGCGGTCAATGATCCTTCGGTTATAAAGGATTATAATAATGAAAAATATAATAAAGAATATAATCCAGGAGCAGTACAGCACTACGTCAAGCCATTTGATCTGGGAAGAATCAATGATGGATACGGAGAACGTGCCGTCTGAAAAGGTAATATCCCGTTCCTGCTGGGTACAGCCGTCCACAATGGTTGCAGCCGTTTCATAGGAAGAGTAGGAATCATTCCAGAATCCTGATTCATAAAGAATTTCGTCCCCGTTATATATAGTGAGATACACATATTTATGGCTCTTCACCCATCTTGATATGGCCCGTACATCCTTCACGGAAATCTTGTTTTTCCGTACATAATTTTCAAAGGAATTCTGGTAGCTGTTTAACCGGTATCGCACCGAGTCTTCATCCATGTGTTTCTTTGAAACCAGGTATTCTCCCGCAGTTCCTACAATCAGATACATGGCGAAGCTTATGAATGCTCCGAACAATAGTACAAATACCTGCTTATAACGCAGTGATGAAAATATTTTACCCTTCATCAATCTGATATCCCTTTCCCCAGACAGTACGGATGATTAAAGGATTGTTAAAATCCAGCTCCAGTTTCTTTCTCAGCTTTAAAATATGAACCATGATCGTATTGGTAGAAGAAGGAAGAAATTTTTCATTCCATACTCCCTCGTAAATAGCCTGGGCGTCTTTTGCGTTCCCCTTATTTTTAACCAGATACATTAAAACCAGATATTCCGTATCTGTCAGCTCTATTTTCTGATTTTCCCGGTATACCCAGTGGTTTACGGTATCAATAACGATATCCTGAACATGAACCTCCGAGAGATTTACTCCAGATTCTGACTTTCCTTTATAGACAACATATCTTCTTAAAAGGGACTGTATTTTCATAAAAAGCTCTGCCTGGGAAAATGGTTTCACCAGATAATCATCTCCGCCGTTTTCATAGGCATCTTTTTTGTCAGTTTCCTTTGACTTTGCAGTTAAAAATAAAACCGGAGCGGAATGAAAGGCTCTGATTTGTTCACAAGCCTCAATTCCGGATATGCCTGGCATCATGATATCCAGTATAATCAGGTCGATATCGGGATTTTTTCTGACTGTATTTACCGCATCGTTTCCGTTAGCGGCCTCTAAAACGAGATACCCTTTGTTCTCCAGCTGTATGCGAATTACTTCCCTGATATCTGCGTCATCATCCACCACTAATATCTGTTGCATGGAACTCATGGACAGATGCCTCCTTGATTGATTTGATCATGTGAATTATAGCACTTATAGACGCAATAACAAGGCATTATGGGCTGAATTAAGAATTATTAAGAAATAGTGAGACATTATTTCCGTAATTGTGTTTGAATAATTTTAGATTTCAAAAAGAAAAAAAACCGGATATGCCATTCATCACAGCGCATGTCCGGTTTTTGTTAATTCATATAAAAGATACGGGATATTACTCCACTGGTGCCATAAGAATTTTACCGGTACCCCGGTATACATTTACCAGACCTTCCCCTGAGACTGCGGAACCGATCAGGGATTTGGAGGAACGCTCTACTGTAAATTTTAAAGAGTTGGACCAGGCAATCGCCATGTTTCCGTCAATTTTAACTTCGTCGTCCTTTAAATCAAACTCAATCAGTTCTTCTCTTGGAACCGGGCTTTCCAGTACTGCGATTCCCTGTCCGGTCAGGCATAGATTGAATAAACCTTCTTTTCCGGCAACTGCGGAGGTCAGTGTGGTTCTGGCAACCACATTCTGCTTGATGTTGGAATCACAGGCAAGGAATAATCCGTCTTCCAGTACCATGCTTCCCCAATCGGAAATCTCTTCCAGCAGAATATGCTTGTAGGTTGGCTCCAGCATCAGAAGACCGCTGCCTTTATATTCCGGTTTTACAGAGGATTCTTTTGTCACCTTGGAAGCAAGTGCCTTACCGAGAAAATCGCCCACGCCCTTTATTCCCGAAGTCATGGAAACGGAACCGGAAGTCCACTGCATGGCACCAGCCTGGACAGTGAAGGAATTGCCATTGAGTTCAATCAGAACCTGCCTTTTGCGAATATTCATTTTTGATGCATAGTAGGAAGTAATGGCAGAAGCAGAATTCACACTTAAATCTTTTTGGTGTTCAAACACTTTCACACAGCCGCGTTCGCCAATTTTAAGCATATTCCCATTATCGTAAAGATTATTGTAGGTTATCATATATCGTCTCCTTTAATTATTTCTGTTTAGATTGTCGTCAGATATGTCATTCTTGATAAGAATAATAAAAAAAGAATGCTGAAAAAACTGCTTTTTCAGCACGGGGAAAAGCTATAATACATAGGATAAAATAAGAGAGGTATTTCAGAACTATTAATATAGCAAAGTTTAAGAATATGCTGACAAAGGTTTTTGTAAGGAAACCGGAAATCCCCCCAGCATGCACATAGAACTGCCGGGCTGTCTGATGCAGCCCGGCAGTTTCCGGTATAAGAAAGAGACAATCCTTATTTTCTTATTCCTGATTGCATCTGGAAAAATCTATGGTATGATACATCCTGTAAGTAAAAATACAACCGGAAAGGCGGATTTAATATGAAACAGCAGTACATGGAAACTGCGAAAAGCGGGAAGGGCTTAATAGAAGAATTGAATGAGACAGTACCAGGGGAGGGACAGGCAGCATTCTGGTGGCTTGGGCAGCTGGGATATGCGGTGAAACTGGGTGCTGTCACATTCTATATCGATGCATTTCTCTCAGACCGTCCTGACAGACGAATTTCGCCCCTGCTTGATCCGGGAGAAATATCCAATGCAGATTACATAATCGGAACACATGACCATTCTGACCACATTGACCGGAACGTCTGGCACCAGCTTTCACTCAGCTCCCCGGAAGCGACGTTTCTTGTGCCTGAAAAGCTGATTCCTTCCCTCAGTATGGAGCTGCAGATTGATGAGAGCCGCTTTCTGGGACTTAATGACGGGAAAACCCTGATTCTTAAAAGCGGTATTCAGGTAACAGGGGTTGCCTCTGCCCATGAGTTTCTGGATCAGGATCCGGTTACCGGCCAATATCCTTACACAGGAGTGGTGCTGGAAGGAATGGGAGTGAGGCTTTATCATTCGGGTGACACCTGCATTTACGAGGGGCTTTACAGCAAATTAAGAAATTTTGGAGATATGGACGTGATGTTTCTTCCAATTAATGGAAGGGATGGGGAACGCTACCGCTCAAACATCATAGGGAATATGACTTATCAGGAGGCGGTGGATCTGGCCGGTGCAATAAAGCCGGGTATTGCAGTTCCAGGGCATTATGAGATGTTTTCCAGTAATCAGGAAGATCCTGATCGTTTTGAGGATTATATAACTGTTAAATATCCAGGTTTGCCATACTGGCTGGGAAGGCATGGAGAAAAGGTTCTTTATTCCCGTCCGGCTGAGTAAAGCACGTTCAAAAACACACAAAAAAGTCTGAAAAAGGTAGCATTTACTTGAATACGGAATATATTTATTATAGTGAAGTAGGAAAGGAAATGCGTAATGGCAATTAAAATATTTATTGATCAGGGTCATAATCCCAGCGGATATTTTAACAGCGGTGCAGAGGCTAATGGATTACAGGAATCAGAAATTAACTTTCAGGTAGGACTTTATCTACAGAACCTCTTAAACAGTGATCCGCGGTTTGAGGCGAGAGTCTCAAGACCAGAGCCGGATACGGTTCTGGGTACCAACAATACCACCAGCCTGGCTGCCAGAGTTGCCATGGCGAACCAGTGGCCGGCAGACTATTTTATCAGTATTCACTGTAATTTAAATCCTAATCCTGAAATTAACGGAACGGAAGTATACATCTATCAGTATTTTACCCAGGCACAGTGGCTGGCGGAACAGATCATGGGCGGAATTAATGATATGGTTGGTACCAGGAACAATGGAATCCGGGAAAATCCTTCCTTATATGTGCTCAGGAATGCGGATATGCCTGCTAACTTAGTAGAACTGGGATATTTAAGCAATTATTCCGATGCGGAAAAACTGCGTAATGACCAGTATGGATTCGCTTACGGAATTTATCTGGGACTTCTCCGGTATTTTGGATTTGCTTAAAGTTAAATTTACCAATGAGTTGTGCTTTCTTTGAGGTAAAAACTTCGAAGAAAGCATTTTTTGTGTACAAAATCCTGAGAAAATATAAAACAGGTTGCTGAATCTGCGGCCTGTGTCTTATAATACTTATTAGCAGCAGATAAATAAACAAAAGAAAAGAGAGGTCCATCAGCATGAAGTCACTGTCAGATATTTTATACTGGCTGGATGATCTGATCTGGGGACTGCCAATGATTATTATCCTGGTTGGCACCGGGATCTATCTAACGGTTCGTTTCCGTTTCATTTACCAGAGAAAAGTAATTTTTCATTTTAAAAACACTTACGGAAAGATGTTTCACAAATCAGAGGGGGAGGGAACGGTTTCCGGCTTCGCGGCCGCATGTACGGCACTTGCCAATACCATCGGCACAGGCAATATCAGCGGTGTGGCGACTGCCATTGTCAGCGGTGGTCCTGGAGCGCTGTTCTGGATGTGGGTTTCAGCCTTTTTTGGAATGTCCATAAAGGCAAGTGAAATTATGATTGGCCAGCGGTACCGCCAGAAATATGAGAAATCCATGGATGAATATGTATGCGACCGTTCCTTCGTTATGAAGAATGCTTTTGGCTGGAATAAGGGAGCTGTCATATTAGCCGTGTTCTGCCTGGTATTCGGACCATGGACCTGCTGTGTCCAGACAGAGGCTGTCACAAGTTCCATAAAAGAAGGGCTGGGAATCGCCCCCGGGATCACTGTTTTACTTATTGGAATCACCTGCTTTGTCACGATTGCCGGAGGTTTAAAGAGAATCTCTCTTTTTATGGAAAAGGTAATTCCTGTTATGGCTGTGTTATATGTCATGGCTGGTATTGGTATTATTATAATAAATTATCAGAGAGTTCCGGAGATTATCCTGTTGATCTTTCGGTCAGCCTTTACTCCCACTGCAGCAGCGGGGGGATTTGCCGGAGCGACTGTCCGGGATGCCATTCAGTACGGTGTGTCGAGAGGGCTTTATTCCAATGATGCAGGAACCGGCTACGGGATTATCGCTCATGCCTCTGCAAAGACCGACCATCCTGTGAGACAGTCTTCCTGGGGCTGGGGAGAGATCTTTCTGGATACCATTGTGATCTGCAGCATCACTGCATTTTCCATACTTTCCACAGATGCCTATATTACGGCAGATGCCACCTCCGGTGCTCTTACCACCATTGCTTTTAAGCAGGCATACGGAAGCAGCGGAGGGGTGATGATTTCTCTTGCAATCGCTGTTTTTGCCTGGACAACCATTATCGGAATGTATTATGCCTGCGAAAAATCAGTAAACTATGCACTGGGAGATACAAGGCTTAATAAACTTGCCATGCCGGTTTATATGGTTTACTATCTGATTCCGTGTCTGATCTTTTATAATATAAAAGCCGATGTTTTATGGGCATTTACCGATATATTAACGGCATCTTATGTGGTTATTACACTGATCTTTATTTATGCAAAGAGGAAAGAAATTTTCAGGCTGTTTGATGATTTCTGGTACCGGTTTATTCCGGCTGAAAACCGGGGAGAAAATCCGCCGCCGGTGATTGTAAAGGGAGGAGAAGATTAGATGAGGACAAGTTTTGATGAAATAAGAAAAGAGAAGGATTTAATCATTCTGGACGGAGCCATGGCTACGGAGCTTGAAAAGAAAGGACTTGATCTAAACGATGAGCTCTGGAGTGCCAAAGTGCTGGAGAGCCATCCGCAGGCAATCAGTGAAGTCCATTATGACTATTTTAAAAACGGAGCAGATGCAGGAACCTCCGCCAGCTATCAGGCCAGCATTGCCGGATTTTTAAAGAAAGGCTATTCGGAGCGGGAAGCAAGGGATTTCATCGCCCGTTCCATGGAACTTCTTCTTGAAACCAGAAGCCGCTGGTGGGAGGAAGAGGGGAAAAGCACTGGCAGATGTCTGCCTCTTGCAGTGGGCTCTATCGGACCTTACGGTGCCTATCTGGCTGATGGATCTGAATACACCGGCAATTATCAGGTCTCAGAGAAGGAACTGGAAGAATTTCACAGAGACAGGATGGAGATTTTAAAAGAAGCAGGGGCGGAAATGTTTGCACTGGAGACATTTCCCTGTCTTTATGAGGCGGTTGTCTGCGCCAGAGTGATGGAACAGTTAAACGCCGATTATTATATCAGCTTTTCATTTAAGAACAGCAGTCAGATTAATGGAGGAGATACCATTGAAGCGTGTGTAAAGGCCTTAG
>JAEWPQ010000237.1 GCA_023460575.1 Bacillota bacterium | reverse complement strand
CAGCAGGCGTAGTAGTTGCAGCAGCAGGCCCAGCAGCAGAAGCGGAAGAGAAGACTGAATTCGACGTAGAATTAACAGAAGTTGGTCCTAACAAGGTTAAAGTTATCAAAGTTGTTCGTGAAGCTACAGGCTTAGGCTTAAAAGAAGCAAAAGACGTAGTTGACGGAGCTCCTAAGGTATTAAAGGCTGGCGCTTCCAAAGAAGAAGCAGATCAGATCAAAGCTTCTTTAGAAGCAGAAGGCGCAAAAGTTACTTTAAAGTAATTAATTGCTTAGCAATAACAGAACAGGGTCCATACCTTTTTCAACAGGGACAGGACCCTGTTTTTCATATATGTGAATATCAGTTTTGTCTTGACATTTTTCCGTTTTCGGGGTAGAATGTACGTGTAATATCGAATGGAGTTATGATTTCACATATTTTTGTAAGTCATTATTTTCGGATGATGGTTTACAAAAATATGTGATTTTTTGTTTCAGACGATATATCAAATTATTTTTTATTTATTATAGGAGGTACGCGTTATGAACAACGGTACAGTAAAATGGTTTAATGGTGCTAAGGGATATGGTTTCATCGTAAATGATGCAACAGGCGAGGAAGTATTTGTACACTTCTCCGGAATCGTTTCTGATGGTTACAAGACTCTTGAAGAGGGCCAGAAGGTAACTTATGAAACAACAGAAGGAAATCGTGGTCTGCAGGCAGTTAATGTTTGCATGGCTTAATTAGATCCTTAGCTGATAAATAAGCCTTTTGAGGGCTGCCCCCATTTTTATGGAAGGGCAGTCCTTTTTGCTTATATAAAACCACCCCGGTCTTTATAGAATCTTTATATCTGGTCTGACATCCCCACTATCATTTTTATAATTATTTTTTGTAAAATAAGGGTTGAAAATGAGTATGAACAATCAGAAGGGAAGGATCTTATATGCTGTTTCAAAAAACAAAGACAATTATAATCGTGGGTGCCAGCCAGTTTGGTGCCGGTCTTGCTGGCCGGCTTTCGGGACGCAGCACCAGAATTGTAATGATTGATTTATCAGAGGAATCATTCCGGAAACTGCCAGTAGAGTTTGAGGGAGATCAGGTGCTGGGAGACGGAACAGATGCAGAACTGTTAAAACAAGTGGGCATCAGCCAGGCTCAGGTATTTGTTGCGGCAATGGGTGATGATAATGAAAATCTGCTGGCAGCCCAGATTGCCAGCAGGATTTTTCACGTGCCGGAGGTATTTTTAAGACTAAATGACAAGAACAAGGAAAAGCTGATCCAGGGGTATAATATGAAGCCAATCTGTCCGTTTGTTCTTTCGACCGATGAATTTGACCGTCTCACAGAGAAAGTATATGAGGAGGTATCTGCATCATGAAAATTGCTGTAGCAGGAGGCAGGGATGAGGCCGATTTTCTTACCGGGCTTCTTCTGAAAAACAAGCACAGGCTGATTGTGATAAATGACGACAGGGCATACTGTGAACATCTTGCCGCGAAATATGATAAAGTATCTGTTATCAACGGTGACCCAGGCAGAGAAGAAATATTAAGTGATGCAGGTATCAAAGGAGTTGATGTAATCATTGCGCTGTCTGGCAAAGATGCGGATAATCTGGAGATATGTCAGTTGGCAAAACGCCTGTTTTTCGTGAAAAAAACAGTCTGTACTGTAAGAAACCCCAGAAATGTTGAGATTTTTAAGGAATTGGGAGTTGATCAGGTCATAAGCGCGGCCTATATTCTGGCAGAGTATATACAGCAGCCATTAATGGCAGAGAATCATCAGGAGGAAAAACTGGCGCCTGCAGGCGAAAAAAATGAAGATTAGTGAGTATGTATTTTATTTTCCGAGAGGTGCAGAAGAGGAAGTAAAAGGAAAAAGCCTGATTGCCGGATATCTGGGGATTGTTATGATGCTTGCCGGAGCGGTTACCCTGCTTCCTCTTCTTACACTGGTATTTTATCCTGGTGAGTCTGATCAGGCTGTGTATTTTGTTATTCCGGGAGTAGGTTCTATTCTGGCAGGCTATTTATTCAGCTTCATCCTGCGCGGAAGAAAAAAAGGAGATTTAGATAAAAGCCAGAAAATGACTCTGGTGACAGGCACCTGGCTGATTGTGGCAGGTGTCGCCTGTGTACCGTTTGTACTTAGCGGAAAATATACCGTTTCCCAGGCCGTATTTGAATCAATCAGCGGGCTTAGCACAACAGGACTAAGCGTTGTAGATACGGCTGCCGCATCTCATATTATTCTGATACACCGTACTGTGCTTTCACTTTTTGGAGGAGTGGGGCTGGTACTTATCCTGAACACTGCTATAACCGATGCATATGGAATAAAATATAACCATACAGTGGGACAATCAGACAGGCTATTGCATAATTTAAGGGAATCGGCCAGGCTGATAGGGGTAATCTATGGGGGATATATAGTGGCCGGAGTCGTGTTGTACGTGACGTTTGGAATGAGTATATTTGATGCAGTCAATCATTCTGTGGCGGCAGTTACCACTGGAGGATTTTCCACTCACCCGGAAAGCATGGGATATTATCACAGCCTCCCTGTTGAAATGATTACGATTGTACTGATGATTCTTGGCAGCACAGGTTTTTTTATTCAATTGCTTCTTATCAGAGGAAAATTTCGTGATGTAATTTTTAACAGTGAGATCAGGCTGGCATTTTTTCTGCTGGCAGGTTCTGTTTTGCTGATCACAGTGCTAGCGCGAAAGGAACTTTACGGCAGTATACCGGAAAGCTTCCGGCTTGCTCTGTTTCAGGCAGTATCCGCGCTTTCCACCACCGGTTTACGAACGGTTGGCAGTTTTTGCAGCTGGCCGCCTCCCATGATCTTTATTCTGATTCTTCTCATGCTGACAGGCGGAGGAGCAGGATCTATGGCTGGAGGATTGAAGATTTACCGGGTTTGTGTTATGGTAAAAGAAATGAAATGGGAGATTTTACGTTATCTGAATACCAACAGGATCATTATGATGGAACAGATTAACCGGGGAGGTAAAAGAGAACAGCTGACAGAGCAGGATAAAAGGGAAGTGAATGTATTTCTGATCTTTTATCTTATGATTTTTGCAGCGGGTACTTTTATTTTCAGCTGTTTTGGATACTCTGTTCAGAATTCCATGTTTGAGTTTGCATCAGCATTAAGCAACGCAGGTTTTTCTGTTGGAATTACATCCTATGAAGCCAGTCCCGTGATCCACTGGACTGCCAGCGCCGGAATGCTTTTTGGACGGCTGGAACTATATGTTTTATTCATGGTAATTGCCCGTTTTATATCTGATGGAAAGGAAGCAGTTATAAATTCATGGAGATGGAAAAAAGTATAGGTATGGGGTTCCGGATATTAAAAAATTTCGGAAAGATAGCGGTTATCTGGGGACTGTCTACAATGCTCGCGATTGTTTTAAACCACACAGGTGTAAGAATTGAAAATCTTCTTCTGATCTATGTGGTGGGCGTTATTCTTTGCAGTGTGGAAACCAGAAGTATGCTTTGGAGTATTTCGTCTTCCATAATCTTTGTTTTTACGTTTAATTATCTTTTAACATCACCCAGATTTACTTTTCAGGTGGATGATCCCAACTATATCATATCTTTGCTGATTTTTATTATTGTTGCATTTATCGCTGCTTCATTAACGGTTAAGCTGCAAAAGCAAATGGATCTTGACCGGGAACGGGCAGAGATTATGCTGAAACTCAATACCATAGGCAGTGGTTTTTTAAATCTTTCCGGACGTCAGGCCATTGCATCCTACAGTAAGAAGAGCCTGCATAATCTAACTGGAAAGGAAACGGAAATTTTAATCAGGAGCAGAGAAGAGAGATTTTCTGACAGTTCAGCCGAGTGGTGTTTTAGAAATTCCATGGCATGCGGGTATGGAGAAGCCCAGTTTGGGGACAGCACCCGTCTTTATGTACCTGTCTGCAGCTTAAGCAAGACTTATGGTGTAATTATCTTTTTGTGCAGCAGTGGTGGACTGACCAGAGAGGAACGCATGTATGTGGAAATGGTAATTTCCCAGATTACGCTGGTGCTGGAACGGGAACAGCTGAATGAGGAAAAAGAGGAATCCAGACTTCAGATTGAACGGGAAAGATTGAAAAGTACTTTACTTAGAAGTATTTCCCATGATTTAAGAACACCCCTTACAGGAATTGCAGGAAATTCCAATTTCCTTTATGAAAATTACAGTCTGGTGGATGAAGAAAGTGCAAAAAGCATGCTGCTTGATATCAGCTCAGAGTCGGAGTGGTTGAATTCCATGGTTGAAAACCTGTTAAATATGACCAGAATACAGGAAGGAAAGCTGGAGATTCACAAGAAGAAGGAAGTAGTGGACGATTTGATTTCGGGTGCGGTTACACTGGTTTCAAAGCGCCTGGGGAATCATACCCTGAAGACAGAAATTCCGCCGGACATAGAGCTGATAAACGTAGACGCCAGACTGTTTACCCAGGTGCTGGTAAACTTAATCGATAACGGCATACGCCATTCCGGAGAAAATACAGTGATTACCGTATCTGCCGGTGCAAAAAGGAATCGTATGGTTTTTACGGTAAGTGACAACGGGCCAGGCATTACGGAGGATAAGATGGAGCATATTTTTGACAGCTTCTTTACAGCTGCTTATCGGGAAGGAGACCGCCAGAGAGGGGCAGGCCTGGGGCTTGCCATTTGCAAGGCTATTATAGAGGCGCATGGCGGAAGAATTTTAATCGACCAGAGTGTGGAGAAAGGCGCTGCTTTTCGAATTGAGATGCCTATGGAGGAGACTGATGATCAATGATATCAGCGTTCTTGTTATCGAGGATGACAAGAGCATTCAGAATTTTATCAGGATTACCCTGAAAACAAAGGGGTATCATTCTGTCTTTGCAGATGACGGACTTACCGGAATTTCTTATTTTTATGCCAATAATCCGGATATTATACTACTGGATCTGGGATTGCCGGACATTGATGGCATGGAGGTTTTAAGCCAGATCAGGAAGGAATCCAATATTCCCATTATTATTGTATCTGCGAGGGGAATGGAACAGGAAAAGGTAGATGCGCTGGATGAAGGGGCAGACGATTATCTGACCAAGCCTTTTCATGCCGGAGAGCTGCTTGCCCGTATCCGTGTAGCATTAAGACACAAAAGCGGCCTGGTAAAGCAGGAGACAGCATTCGAACTGGAAGGATTCAGCATGGATTTTGAAAAAAGGAAGCTGATTGTCAGGGGAGAGGAGGTCCATGTTACTCCCATTGAATATAAGATGTTGAAATTGCTGGTTTTGAATGCAGGAAAGGTTTTAACCCATCATTTTATTCAGAATGAGATCTGGGGATATGATACGAATGATGATTACCAGTCCATTCGGGTTTTTATGGCAAATATCAGGCGTAAAATTGAAGAGGACTCGGCCAATCCCAGGTTTATTATAACTGAGGTAGGAGTAGGCTATCGGTTTACTGAAGATTGAAAACAGGCAGAGATCAGAAAATACAGGGATTTTCTGGTCTCTGCCTGTTTTAATTCTAAACGCTGATGTAAGCTTTTCATGTGGGATTATGTATTATTTATCGTTGGAAGAATCTGAAATGGGGTCGGCATAGAGGTGTTTGATTGTGTCAATGGTCTGAGTGATTCCCAGTTGGCTGATGTTAAACAGAATCTGATGGGATTCAATGTTTCCCCAGCTCCGGTCTGTATATGTCTCGTAATACTGCTTTCGGCGGTGGTCCATTTTTTTTATGGAGGCTTCCGCTTCCTTTTTTGAGATATTATAGCGTTTCATGATGCGTTCTGTGCGGTCCTTGAATGCTGCGTAGAGAAATATATTCAGACATAGAGGATTTTCCCGCAGAACATAGTCAGCACATCTGCCTACAAATATGCATGGCCCTTTATCAGCCAGGCTTTCAATGATTTTACTTTGTATTTCGAACGTGCTGTCATTTAATGGAATTCTTCTTGGGGCGAGACCGTTATAACGGTACGAAGACAGAAATGTGTTGAAAACTGATTCATCTACTGCCTCAATAGTGATTTCTGATAGACCCAGTTTTTCAGCAGCCATTTCCACCAGATCCCGGTCATACATGGGAACCCCCAATTCCTCAGATAGTCTGGATGCGATCTCATGTCCTCCGCTGCCGAACTGACGGCCGATCGCAATGATCCTGTGCTTCATTTTAATCCGCTCCTTCCCGTAGGGATTGTACACAATATTAAGAAATATACTTCTAATATATCTTAATTATAGCGTATTATAGAAGGAAAAGATAGAAAAAAACTGAAATATTCTGGTTTTATTTTGACCTTAAAGCCCATAGATTGTTTAATAAAAGCAGAAAGCCGGCTTGTGAGTTTATGAAAATAAGATGGAAATTGGCCTGTCTGTTAGCAGTCATTGTACTGGATATTGCCTTTGCAGGGGCGTTGTATTATAATTACAGTGAGGCAAAAAATACGTTATTTCTGCCGGCGGATGCCGGAGGAGAGGCAAAGGAAGAAGTTCGGAAACAGTTTTCCGGTGATAAACAGATTGCATTGACATTTGATGACGGACCTCATTCTATTTATACACCCATGCTTTTAGACGGTCTTCGCAAACGGGGTGTCCATGCTACCTTTTTTCTTCTGGGAGAAAATGTGAGAGGCAAGGAAGCAATTGTCAAGCAGATGCAGGAGGAAGGGCATCTCATTGGTAATCATGGCTATAGTCACGTACAGATGAATAAGGAGGCTGTATCCAATGCCTGCGAACAGATTGAGGAAAATAACCGCCAGATAGAGGATATTACAGGAGTACGGCCCCAGTACCTTCGGCCGCCCTACGGGTCGTGGAATGAGGAACTGGAGTGCACAACCAATATGACGGTGGTACTGTGGGATGTGGATACGTTGCATAGAGATGGAAATCCGATTTAGTTAATTATTATATTTTTGCCATTCATCATTTTTCTCATTATATGTTTTAGAAAATCAGAGTAAATTCTTTTAGCAATCCCTATTTTTTGACTGGTATAGTAGTTTTTTTCTAACCAGCCGCGTTCCAGCCAGTAATTATATTCGATGTTTTTCTTTTGTGCTGACTTCATAGCTTTACACTGCATTGCACGGAACATTGCCAGTTGATATAAGGAAGGCTGGCCTGTTTTTCTGTTTTTGTATATTTTATCCACCAGCTTATCAATTCTAATCTGAACGTCCGTTTTATATTTCTCATCTGATGATAATGAAGACCCGCAAACGCCAACCATACCGGCAATATCGAATCCCCAGCCGATAGCCGCCATTTTCATATAGTTCAGTGTCTCTTTTAAACCAGAGCCTCCAGTTGAAGATAGGAGAATCGCCTTTTTGCCAAAAAAACGCGGTCTATGAAACAGAAAGGAAAAATTATCATAAAAATTCTTCATTAATGCAGTTACATGCTGTTCATAAACCGGACAGGCAAAAAT
Organism: Bacillota bacterium; assembly: GCA_023460575.1. Lineage (GTDB taxonomy): Bacteria > Bacillota > Clostridia > Lachnospirales > Lachnospiraceae > Lacrimispora. The sequence continues at coordinate 6,742 of JAEWPQ010000237.1, read as the reverse complement.
TACAATATCGCACTCCATCATTTTTTCAAGTAATAAACCGGTAACCTGGATATGGGGGCAGAACTGTTCGCCTTTTGCATAACATAAGAGACAGCTTTTGCAAAATCCCAAATCAAAATCCCTTAGAAATACATATTCCACCTGTGTTTCACTGATCCTGTTAAAGCTTTTTTCTATCATTTCAATTGTTTTGAAACAATCACCATTTTTTCTGGGACTTCCAATAATTGCTGTAATTTTCATGATTTCTCCTCCAAAATATTTATTGTTGCATCCATGATACAACATTCTGGAGCTGAATAAATCAATAAATAGTATGAATTATACCTCTTTTTTCTGCTTCGACCACTGCTTTCGAGCGGCTATTCACTTCCAGTTTGGTAAACAGATTCAGGATATGACTTTTCACCGTACTGATTGAGATATATAATGATTGTGCGATTTCTTCATTACTTGCACCGTCACTGATCAGTTTTAATACCTCCAGTTCTCTTTTGGTCAGAAGTGAATTTTCTTTGAATGTTTTATGAGTTTTATCATCAAAAAATTTTAGAATGTCTTTGGCATACATTATGCTCCGATTGTCAGAAAGAGTATTTTCCGTTGTCAGAAATACATTAAGCATAGATTTCATTCTGGATCCATAATTGATCAGTAATCTCAAATAATTTTCATTCGAGCATTTGAGCAGTGCCTTATGTAACTCCGCAAAAGCAGCTTCTGGTTTCGATATACTTTGCAATGCGTCTGATTTTAGTATTTCTAAATGCATTTCATAAAGTCCGCCAATACTGTCCAGTTTCAATATTTCATCAATACAAAGAAGGGCATTAATATATTCTTTTCTTTTAACCAGTACTTCTGCCAGCAGGACATAATCATGCAGATTATATTTTTCTAAATGATCCGTATGGGATAAATGATATTGTTCAATAAAATCTTCTGCATTCTCTAATTCACCCATATCCAGATAAATTCTTGCCCTGCAGTATTCAATATGTCTTTTAAAGCCATAAGTGTTTTCTTTTTCTGACAGAATCAATGCTTTATTAATTACTTCAATTGCTCTGCGGTTACTGCCTTTGGCTAACAATGACCTGGCTTTTATTACATAGCAATTATTTTTTATATCAAAAATACCGCCTTGTTCAAACATTTCTATTGCCTTATCTGAATACTCAGAAGCATGTTCTATATCGTTTTTCAGATAAAATATTTCTGATAACCCGGAAAAAACAATTCCTAATAATGGAATGGAATTTCCGCCTTTTTCTTTTAAATAATTTTCCGCTTCCTGATATAGTGTTTCTGCTTCTCTGAATCTGCCCTGGCAGGTCAACATCATACCAAGCCCTCCCCATGAATAAGCGGCTGAATACAGATTTTCAATTTTAATACTGGCTGTAAGTGCTTTTGAGTAATATTCTTCTGCCTCCGGAACATCACCATGAACAATGTATGTAGTAGCAATACTCATTAATGCTGCTGCATAATTGGGGTTAAACGGATCCACCAGCGCCATGGCGTTTTTTAACAGCAAAATACTTTCTTCCAAATGATTCATTTTGATAAATGCTTTTGCAATAAGAAATTCCCCTTTAACGGCTAACGGCAGTGCTGCATCTTCAGATTCTTTTTCAATCAGTTCTATATAATAACTGGCATCACTGACTTTATGCCTGGATAAATAAATCCATACATAATCCAGCATCAGCCGTATATTACCAGATACATATTGGGCCGGTACAGATTCTATCCATTTTTCAATTACTGTAAACTGCCCCTGATAAATAAGAGGACTGCTGAACTGTTCAATTAAAAGGATTGCCTTCTCATAACTTTCCGCCTTCAGATAACAGGTGCAGGCTTCCTGCGCATATCCTTTTATTTCGTACCACTGTCCCGCCTTCCAATATATATCTTTTACTAATTCAGGCTGATTTTCTTTTGCTTTCTTTCTTAGAAAAGCGGCAAAAAGACTATGATATCGATACCACTGATACTTTTGATCCAAACAGGAGATAAAGAGATTCATCTCAAGCACCTGTTTTAACAGCTCATTACAATTTTCCATATCAGTCACAGCCTGGCACAGCTCGCAGGAAAACGCATTTAACAGCGATGTCTTTAGCAGAAACTCATAAACGAGGGGTGTCTGGCTATTTAAGATGTCTTCCATGAAATAATCAGCGAAATTTGACTGAAGCAACACTACCTGTTTATCATACATTGATTCTATGCCCTTACGTTTACAGAATAATGCAACAATCTGAAGCCCCACGGGCCAGCCTTCTGTTAATTCATACAGTCGGATTAACTGGTCTTGTGCAACCTTTAACTCCATGATTTCATTTATATAAGCAGCTGTTTCGTTTTTGGTGAATTTCAGTTCCTCCACCCCGATTTCAATGATACTATTGAGGTGCTTTATTCCTGATAGCTGGGACATTATGCGGAGCCGGCTGGTAATAATCAGATGTATATTACAAGGCATGTGATTAATAAAAAATTTCAACCCGTTCAGAATCTGCGTGTTTTTTATTACATGCAGATCTTCAATTATATAAAGGAATTTTTTCCTGTTCTCCAGTATCTCATTGATCAGTACCGTAATGATTGTTTCTATACCGCCGATTCTGGACGTATTTAATAGATTTAACGACTTTTCGCCGATGTCTGGTATTACTGATTTGATTGCTGAAATAAAATAAATCCAAAATCTGTTCTCTTCATTGTCATCTGATTCCAGTGTGATACATGCGGCAGTTATTGATCTTTTTTTATGCATTGTAATCCAGGAACTTAACAAAGTTGTTTTTCCAAATCCGGCCGGTGCATTTATATATGTGAGTCTGGTATATACTGAGTCGTCCAGTATGCGGAAAAGATTCTCTCTTGCTATGGCTTTTTGTCGGTAAATATGATTGATGCTGAATTTGGTTTCCAGAAGATCCATATGATTACCCATAATATTCTCCTTGCCTGATAAATGTCTTGTCATCACAGATTATAACATATATAGAATATTATAATGATAGAAATATGTCAGTTAGACTTAATTCGCAAAAGGGCTTTACTAAATGTAATATATCTGATAGAATAGGTATTGCTTAAATCTAAATTCATTTCTATAATTGCATTATCTGTTTTAAATTCCATTTTATTAAAATTTTTACCCCCTACACATTTTTGCTTTTTCAATATTATCTTATTACACTTTTATTTTTTCAGTTATTTTCTTTTTTTCCATAATAAAACTTTTTTGGATCATTCTTTGCTAATATCAGCAAACTTCTCCAATTATACCGGAATAAGGCAAATTCCAGTTACCAGTTTTTTTGCTGCATTTTTTTGAGAGGAGGTGTCAGACCAGTCAATGAAATGAAGAAGGCATAATGATTTAAGCAGTAACAGTTGATACAATGAGCGGCCGGAGCTGGTCAGACGGTTGATAGTCTGACAGGGAGACCAGAAAGGATGATGAATATTTGAAATGAATATGAAAAATTGGTTTATATGGCGATCAGGAAGGGTTAAGTGATGTTGATCACCATGATGGTTCCATATTTAATAATTGGTTTTATTTATGCATCAGCTGTAGTTTTGGGTGTGACACTAATATTTTGTATTGCTGTTTTAAGGCCAAAGAAGAGGACTGGAAAAGTCAATGGTCAAATGCATCAAAAGAAAAAGCGGGATGCTTAAGGCAATAAGGAAGAATGGAGGAAAATATGAATCGAGTAATTCTAATGGGAAGATTAACCAGAGACCCGGAAGTGAGATATTCACAAGGAGAACGTACAATGGCAATTGCCAGATATACACTGGCCGTTGATCGCAGAGGGCGTAAAAATCAGGATAGCAATGAGCCAACAGCTGATTTTATTAACTGTGTTTCGTTTGATAAAACTGGAGAATTTGCAGAAAAATACTTTTACCAGGGAATGAGAGTATTGGTTACTGGAAGAGTTCAAACAGGCAGCTACATAAATAAAGACGGAGTTAAGGTATACACGTTTGAGGTCATTGTTGATGAACAGGAGTTTGCTGACAGTAAGAACATGTCTGCTGGAGGAAATCAGGCGGTTTCAAGGCAGGAACCTTCTGACGCAGTGGGAGATGGGTTTATGAATATCCCTGATGGTCTTGATGATCCGGATTTACCGTTTAATTAAAATTAACACTGCTTTTCTGATCCTACTTGTTTTTGCAGGGGGTTTCTTTATCATTTCTTACGGTTCAGAAAAAACAGTTGAAATAAAGAAAGAATTCCGGACTTTTAATAAGGAAGATGAAGGAGGTAGCCTTTTTGAGAGAATCATCGAAAAAAATGGAATCAAATATCAGTTAATGTCCCTTTGGACAGACTATGAAGAGACGATTTATCCTGACAGTGTTTTAACAATTGATTCCCCGCCCTTTGTGGGAAACCCGGAAGGGTATATTCCCCAGGAAACTGTGGAAGAAGGGGGAAAGACGTATCATTTAACTGCCAGTGAGATTCTGGATATTTTTGTGGAAGAAAAAACGGAGTATTCAGAATCGTCTATTTTATATAAGGGGGTGGAGTATATTGACCAGATTCCTGAGCAGGCACAGGTACGGGTGAAAGATAAAGACTTAAACCAGGAACAAATAGTTCAATTGCCTGCAGTTTCTAATGTAGAAGAAAGTAATTATTGGGATTACGATTTTACCTTTCCTATAACGGTATCAGGCTATCAGGAAAAATCATATTTACTGGGAGATACGGAAATACCAAATGGAGTTCCTCTTATAGATTATGCAGATGCATTTTTAAAGTATCTTAATCTGCCTTTGGATTATTATGAGATAACTAGTATCGCATGGACTGGAGAACCGGAGGAACAAAATGGAGATTTGGTCCGTACCGCACAGGCGCGTGGGAGGAAGCTGGTTAAAAACATAAGGGCTATATATGGAGGGGAGGTCACATTTCCGGCTGTACAGGCTAAGGGATATCGGGGAACATATGTGGAAGAGGGGGCGGAAAACCAGACAGATCATTTGATTTATAAGAAAATAGTAACAGCTGTTTATGAACGCCAGACAAGAGAGGAATCTTCAAAGATATTAATTTCCATTCTTACAAAAACAATTGTACTGACTGGATTCCTGATATTATTCATTGTGATACTGATTCTGCTCAAAAAGAAAAAAAGTCAAAAACTAATCCGGCATCTGACATAAGCTCCGGTTAAAAAAGAAGCCTGTCCTTGTGGATTAATTATCGTCAGCTGACATATATTGAAACAAGTAATTTCATGAACGAGGTGAAATCGTACTGCATGAGAGTAGAAAATATTTATCCCAATTACAAAAGCAATTGTGACAGGGAGAAATCGGTGCAGAAGATATATGAAGAGCTTCAATTAATTTTTTATCATAAATCACAATCTGAAAAAAATTATTCTCTCATAGAAAAAGAACAGATGGTTGATGAAAAGAAGGGAAATTAATTAAGGCATATGGATGCGATTTATGCAAGACAGTCAATTGATAAAAAAGACAGTCTTTCCATTGAGACTCAGCTGAGTTTCGCCAGGAGTATTGCAGTTGGCGAGCCGAAATTATACATAGACAGGGGTCTTTCTGGTAAGGATGTGGTACACAGACCGGAGTTTTTAAAATTGTTAAATGATGTAAAAAAAGGTATGATCAACAGAATACTTGTTTACAAGCTTGACCGTTTTACCCGCTCGCTTCTGGATTTTACAAACACCTGGGAATATATGAGCAAATATAAGGTAGAGTTTATTTCCGTTACGGAAAATTTTGATACCTCAACACCCATAGGAAAAGCAATGATATTTATTATGGCCGTATTTGCCCAGATGGAGCGGGAACAGATTTCGAAAAGAGTTTATGACAATTATTATGACAGGATTGAACTGGGGCGCTGGCCGGGAGGTCCAGCTCCCTATGGTTATAGCAATACAGCAATCACACATGGAGAACAAAAAGTTTCTTCACTGAAACTGGAAGATAACATAAAGAATCTGGAAGAGATTATGAAGATTTATGCTTATCCAACTACCAGTCTGGGAGATATCGGACGAATGATGACAGCAAGACAGTGCCCTGGACCAAACAGTGAAAAATGGTCCCCCTGTTCCGTTGGGCGGGTGCTTAGAAATCCTGCCAGTGTAAAATGTGATCATGCTGTCTATTCGTACTTTAAAAAACTTGGAGTAAATATTATAAATCCACTTAAAGATTTTAACGGGGAGCATGGCGGCATGCTGGTGGGGAAAAAGGGAGCAGTGACAAAAGGAGCACTGGATACAAAGGAGGCCACCTTCGCCATTGGTAACTGGCCTGGATATATTGATTCTAAGTTGTGGCTCCGGTGCCAGAAGAAACTGGACACAAATGAGAAAGTGGCCTCAAATGATGGCCCGCGCAACAGCTGGCTGACAGGACTGATAAAATGCGGTGACTGCGGGAGGGCAATGATGGTCCGAAAATACAAGCGCAGATCTGATGGAGAAATAGTCCGGACTTTAAGATGCCGCGGAAAGGATTTTTTGGATTGTAATTTAAAACCTCAGATGAGGATTGAACAGATTGAAGGTTATGTTGAGATAGAATTGGTAAAGCTTCTTGACAGCTGCAAACCGGCTCCAATTGAAAATGTTAATGAAACCAATGAACTGGAGCTGGAACTGATCCGGATTGATGAAGCTGTTACCAATTTAATGCAGGTTTTAAAGACAAAATC
>JAEWPQ010000236.1 GCA_023460575.1 Bacillota bacterium | reverse complement strand
AGGGAACTGGGGATGAGGCTGTCAGAGAAACTTGAGATTCCGTTTTACGACAAAGAATTAATTTCTTTAACTGCACAGGAGACTGATTTATCTGAGACAGAGTTTCTCAGTTATTATGAAAGTATTCCCGTAACAGAGCAATCATTGGAACCAACCATATATACTTCATTTTCATCCTTGTATGAAGTCCCCATATCTGATCAGGTTTTTTTGGCCCAGTCCAGAGTGATTAAAAGTCTGGCTGAACAGGGACCCTGTATTATTGTTGGAAGGTGTGCGGACCGCGTTCTTGAAGACAGCATTAATCTGTTTGTATATGCAGGCATTGAGCATCGGATAGAACGAATTACTTCTTTAAATAAAGATCTGGACCCGGGATTGATAGAAAATAAGATTCGGGAAACGGATCGGAAGCGAAAAGATTATTACCAGTATTACACGGGATGTGAATGGGGAAAAGCTCAGAATTACCACCTTTCCCTGGACAGCGGCCTTGCAGGTATAGAAGCCTGTTATCAGGCTGTTCTGAGCTATTTAACGCATTGTATCTGATTATTGTTTTGAAGGAGCAGAATTGTGAGTATAAAGATTCGTAATAATAAAAGATATTTTTTAGCAGCATTGATTGCAATTATGTTTACAGTATTGGCCGGGACAACCGGTTATGCCCAGGAGACGGCAGGACCGGGAGCGGATCTAAAGGCAGGTAATGCAGCTTCCGCAAACGGTGTTTCCATATACGTCAGCAAGCGGACGAAAACCCTGTCTTTAAAGCAAAATGGAGTTTTAATCGGGGAATATCCGGCTTCCATAGGTGCATCATCTTCGGATGGAAACAAAAAGGTTGAAGGTGATATGAGAACTCCCAGCGGTCAGTTTTACGTTTGTACCAGAAATGATAAAAGTGTGGCTTATCTGGCACTTGGACTTTCTTATCCCGGTATAGAAGATGCCAAGCGGGGATTTGAAGAAGGAATCATTACACAGGAACAAAGAGACCAGATTATTAATGCGAATTTAGCTGGAGAGCAGCCGCCATGGGAAACGGCTCTGGGCGGTGCCATTGAAATCCATGGATGCAGAGTTGTGGATGGAACGACTCATGGATGTGTAGCGGTTGATAATGCGGTGATGGACATGCTGTGGAGCTACTGCAATCTGGGAGTTCCGGTCACAATAGGTCCATAAATAAAGTTCCTAAAACTCGGTATATGTTGTTTCACAATCCTAAAAACATGAGAAATCCGCCCTGTTAGGGCTACTTTCTCATGTTCTGCGGGTCCTAAAGTCATGTTTTTTTCATGCAAGCATGAAACACATGACCTTGGGACCCTGGTATCATATAATATTATAGTGATTTATGACAAAGCCACCAATCTTTGCACACAATTTTACCAGATTTAGCATCTTCTAATCTATGTACCTTAAGTTCCTCTGTTGCAGCCGGTGGAATAATTACGTCTGAACCTATCCACTCATTATTTGGATAATTCTCTGGTGCTGCTACAGAATATTTATCTGTTACCTGAAGAGCATTTAATGAACGAAGAATTTCATTTACATTTCTTCCTACTTCCTGAGTATCTGTATTTTCGTTAATCCATTCCACCCACTTAATATGAGAAAAAACCTGATCCACTGATAATCCGATTAATTCTGCATTTAATTCTTTAAATTGCTCATTTTTCTTTGCAAAACTCACAAATTCAGTAGTACATACCGGTGTAAAATCACCTGGATGACTAAAAAGTACAAACCATTTTCCTTCCATATCTATCGGAAGATTATAAGAAAACTTATCGCAGGGCCACCGGTTATTATCTTAACGGTGTAGAACTAATGAGTTCAGTCGAAGTCTGAACTGTTACATTTTTGGGGACTTTTTTAATGCCTGTCCTTGTAATATAAGAACCTTTGTACTATAATAACTAAGATTATACTTCATCAGAAAAAGACAGAGGTGGGAATGTCCATGCAGTTTGCTAGAAGAATGAACCATTTTGGAGAGGGAATCTTTTCGAAACTTCTGGAAATGAAACGCCAGAAAGAGGAGAAGGGAGAAACGGTAATTGATTTAAGCGTGGGAGCACCAAACATTCCGCCGGCAAAACATATTATAGATGCACTTTGTGAAGCAGCAGCTGATCCGAATAATTATATTTACGCCATCAATGATCAGAAAGAATTAACAGAAGCTGCTGCGGCATGGTATCAAAGACGATATGGAGTGAAGCTTGATCCGTCATCGGAAATCTGCTCACTTCTTGGTTCGCAGGAGGGATTGGCGCACATAGCACTGTCTATCATTGACGAAGGTGACGTTGTTCTTGTCCCGGATCCATGTTATCCGGTGTTTGCAGATGGTCCTCTACTGGCTGGGGCCAGTCTTTTTTACATGCCACAGAAAAAAGAAAAGGATTATCTCATTGATTTTTCAGAGATACCGGAGGAGATTGCCATAAAAGCAAAGTTTATGATAGTTTCTTATCCCAATAATCCTACCACAGTCATGGCGCCGGACAATTTTTATGAAAAATTAATAGTATTTGCAAAGAAATATAATATTGTGGTTTTACATGATAATGCTTATAGTGAACTGGTATTTGACCAGCTCCAGTGCGGAAGCTTTTTAAGCTTTCCCGGTGCAAAAGAGGTTGGAGTGGAATTTAATTCTCTTTCCAAGACTTATGGATTAGCAGGTGCAAGAATCGGCTTCTGCCTGGGAAACCAGGAAGTGGTGGAAAAAATAAAAACCTTGAAATCCAATATGGATTACGGCATGTTTCTCCCCATTCAGAAAGCAGCGGTTGCAGCTATTACAGGAGATCAGACCTGTGTTGAAACAACCAGAGCGGCTTATGAGAAACGAAGAAATGCTTTGTGCGATTATATGACAAGGATTGGGTGGCGAATGGAAAAACCCCAGGCTACCATGTTTGTATGGGCAAAGATTCCGGAGAAATTTAAGGATTCGGAGACATTTGCCAGTGAACTTCTTGAAAAGTCAGGAGTACTGGTGACACCTGGCAGCGCTTTTGGACCTTCGGGAGAGGGATACGTAAGGCTTGCTCTGGTGCAGGATGAGGAAGTCCTGATTCAGGCAGCTGATCAGGTGGATAAGAGCGGGATTCTGAGGTTTAACATATGAAAAAAAGATTGATCTGGACGGTGACAGCAGTCTTGTATATTTTATTTATTTACTCTAATTCGCTTAAAACAGCTGATTTATCATCAGCTGACAGCGGACATGTTCTGGATTCTTTAAAAAATCTGTTTCTCTCTGCCGGGATTGAGAGCCGCTGGCTGACAGAACATCTGATACGGAAGGCAGGGCATTTCACAGAATATACGCTGTTAGGAATGATTTTGTATCATGGTGTAAAGTCATACGAATTTGGCAAGGAGAGACGCTTTTTTATACAGGGAGCGGCAGGTTTTTTAGTTCCTTTTATTGATGAAACGATTCAGCTGTTTGTGGCAGGCAGATCAGGGCAGATCTCTGATGTGTGGCTGGATTGTTCAGGAGTGGCAGCCGGAACTGTGATTGCAGCACTCCTGTTTTTTATATACGCAAAAGAATGGAGTAAAATATGAAAAATTTTAGGATTGTAGTTGAATATGACGGAAGCCGCTATGATGGATGGCAGAAGCAGGGAAATACAGATCAGACCATACAGGGGAAAATAGAACATGTTTTAGAGAGAATGACAGAGAAAAATATTGAAGTTCATGGATCAGGAAGAACAGATGCAGGGGTCCATGCCCTGAATCAGGTGGCTAATTTTCATATTGACTCAGACAGGAAAGATCACGAAATAAAAGAATATTTAAATCACTATCTCCCTGAAGATATCAGAGTAAAGACACTGGAAGAAGTGCCGGAACGGTTCCACAGCCGTTTGAATGCGGAGGAAAAGACGTATCTTTACCGTATTGAGATGGGGGAGAAGAAACAGGTATTTGACCGAAAATATATCTATGGACTTCATAAGAAACTGGATATTAAGTCAATGGAACGTGCAGCAGCTTTTCTTTGCGGGGAACATGATTTTAAGAGTTTTTGTTCTAACCGGAAGATGAAAAAATCAACAGTAAGGAATTTAAAGAAAATAGAATTTGAGAAAGAGGAAAGCAGGCTTTTGGTCCGTTTTACAGGGGATGGATTTCTCTATAATATGGTAAGAATTCTCATGGGTACATTAATTGAAGTCGGACTGAAAGAAAGAACTCCGGAGGAAATGACTGACATACTGAACGCGCTGGACCGGAAAACCGCAGGTTATACAGTGCCGCCGGAAGGCCTTTTTTTGGAAAATGTCAGGTATAAACAATAAAATCAATGAAATCAGGAAAGGAGAATTATGACTGATTTTTTGGTGCGTATATTTGTAAAGGATTATAAAAATACGGAGGATACACACGTTCGGACCCGTTATGGACTTATGACCAGTGTTGTTGGAATCTGCTGTAATGTCCTTTTGTTTACCGCTAAACTTTTAATGGGTCTTCTGATTAACAGTATTTCTGTTATGGCAGATGCCTTCAATAACTTATCTGATGCAGCGTCTTCCATAATAGGATTTATTGGAGTGAAAATGGCAGGCAAGCCTGCAGATGAGGAGCACCCCTTCGGACATGGAAGAGTGGAATACATTGCAGCGTTCATTGTTGCGTTTCTTGTTATCCAGGTAGGATTTTCTCTGTTTAAAACTTCTGTGGATAAAATTCTGCACCCGGAAGAGATGTCCTTTCATGCAATATCTGTCTTCATTCTTATTTTATCTGTATTGGTGAAATTGTGGATGGCATTATTTAACCGGTCTATTGGAAACCGGATACAGTCAGCAGTTATGAAGGCGACTGCAGCGGATTCTATGGGAGATGTAATTACTACCTCGTCCACAATCTTATCTGTTGTCATTTACGGAATCTGGGGATTAAATATCGATGGAATCGTAGGTGTGGTAGTTTCTGTGATCGTCATGTGGGCCGGTATCCGAATTGCCAAGGATACCCTTACACCATTAATCGGAGAACCTATTGATCCAAAGCTGTATCATGAAATCACTGAATTTGTTGAGGCTTATAAGGGAATTGTGGGCAGTCATGATCTGATTGTTCATAATTACGGACCGACCAGAAGTATGGCCTCCATTCATGCGGAGGTTCCCAATGACGTGAATGTGGAAGTATCCCATGAGATCATTGACCGGATTGAACGTGAAGCATTGAAAAAGTTTGGCATATTCCTTGTTATTCATATGGATCCAGTGGAAACCAGAGATTCTAAAGTAATGGAATTTGGAAGTATGGTGAAAAATGTGATTCAGCAGACAGATGAAAGAGTCACTTTTCATGATTTTAGAATGATAGAAGGAAAGGATCAGATCAATCTGATCTTTGATCTGGTGGTTCCCAGGGAATATGACCGTAAAAAAAGGGAATGGCTAAAGGAAGAGATTACAAAAAAGGTAACTGAGATAGATAAACGCTGCTGTCTGGTCATAACTGCGGAAAGCGGTTTTGGTGTGGAAAAATAAGGTAATAAAATATTTCCATTTTATGCAATAAGATGACAGAAATCAGCATTAACCTAATAGAAAGGAAATCGGATCCATGCTG
>JAEWPQ010000235.1 GCA_023460575.1 Bacillota bacterium | reverse complement strand
ATTAAAGAGCATTCCGGGTTTTCCAAACCTTTTTGTTGCATTCGGGCTGTGTGCCCTCTGTATCCTTTTAATGGTTCTTTTGATCAATTCCTCTTACGGCCGCGCATTTAAGGCTCTCCGTGAAGATGAAGTGGCTGCACAGGCCATGGGACTGAACCTGTTCCGCTACAAGGAGCTGGCATTTATCATTTCCTCCTTTTTCACCGGTGTGGGCGGAGGTCTTCTGGCGATCTTCATGCGCTCCATTGAATCCAAGACCTTTTCTATTAACTTAACCTATGATATCCTGCTGATTGTGGTTTTAGGCGGTATCGGAAGCGTCACCGGCAGCGTCATCGGCTCCTTCCTGGTTACTGCAGGCAGAGAATGGCTGAGATTCTTTGACAATCCGCTTTACATCGCTGGTGTTCAGATTCCTCTGTTCCGTTCGGGCTTTCGTATGGTAATCTTCTCCATCCTCCTTATGGCAGTGGTGCTCTTCTACCGCAGAGGTATCATGGGAAGCAACGAATTCTCCTGGGCTGGGCTGTTCCGGCTGATCAAGGGAATCCCGAACAAACTGAAAAAGAAAAATAAAGCACAGAAGGGAGAAAACGCATAATGTCAGCTACAGCAAAAACCAGTGCAAATGTACTTCATATGCAGGACGTGACCATGCAGTTCGGCGGTGTTGTGGCGGTAAACGGTTTAACTCTCGACGTAAATGAAGGTGAAATCGTTGCCTTAATCGGTCCCAATGGTGCTGGAAAAACTACTGCATTTAACTGCGTAACCGGTATCTACGAACCCACCTTCGGGCAGGTGGACTTTATGGGCGAGACCATACTTTCCAACACACCCAAGGGAAAGATGCAGAAAATGTATCTGGGAGAAGTAAAACCCAGACCTCTCTCCATTGTACGCAATACACCGGATATCATAACTAAAAAGGGAATTGCACGTACCTTTCAGAATATCAGGCTGTTTGGACAGCTGACTGTTTTTGACAACGTACTGATCGCAAAACATATGCGGGCAAAACAGAATGTATTTTCTGCCACCCTGCGCTTAAACAGCAAAGAAGAAGCCAGAATGCGGGAAGAGACCTCCGCTCTTTTAGAAGAGCAGAATCTTCTCCATTTAAAAGATGAAATAGCCTCTTCTCTCCCTTACGGCCTTCAGAGACGTCTGGAAATTGCCAGAGCCCTTGCAACAGAGCCGAAATTCTTACTTCTGGATGAACCGGCTGCAGGAATGAATCCTCAGGAGACACAGGAGCTTACGGATTTTATCAAGCAGATCCGGGATTCCTATCACCTGACTGTATTAATGATTGAACACCATATGGATCTGGTTATGCAGATCTCCGACCGCATCTACGTTCTGGATTTCGGCAAACTGATTGCACAGGGTACGCCGGAGGAGATCCAGAACAACGAACGGGTAATTGAAGCATATCTGGGGGTGAGCGACGATGCTGAAGATTGATAACTTAAGAGTAAACTACGGCGGAATTGAAGCTGTAAAGGGAATCTCCTTTGAGGTACCGGATAAAAGCATTGTAACCTTAATCGGCGCAAACGGAGCTGGAAAAAGCACAACGCTGCGCTCTATCGTAGGTCTTGCAAAGCCATCTGCCGGAAGCAGCATCACTCTGGACGGTCAGGAATTAATCGGAATGGATACTCCCGACATTGTTTCAAAGGGAATTGCACTGGTTCCGGAAGGACGCCGGGTATTTCCTGATATGACAGTCATTGAAAATATTAAAATCGGGGCTTATTTAAGAAATGATAATCTGGATGAGGATATCAACTGGGTCTATGACTTATTCCCACGGCTTAAGGAACGAAGCTGGCAGCTGTCCGGAACACTCTCCGGAGGCGAACAGCAGATGCTGGCGGTTGCCAGAGCACTCATGAGCCACCCCAGAATCCTCATGATGGATGAACCGTCCCTTGGACTTGCTCCCTTAATTGTAAAGGATATCTTCTCAATTATAAAAGAGATCAACAAAAAGGGCGTGACAGTCCTTTTAATCGAGCAGAACGCCAATATGGCTCTTCATACGGCTGATGTGGGATACGTGCTGGAAACCGGACGGATTACCATGTCAGGACCTGGAAAAGAGCTTCTGGCAGATGAATCAGTAAAAGCTGCTTATCTTGGAAAAAAGAAAGATTAACAAAAAACGCAGACAGATGTCAGCCTCACCGGGCATGCATCTGTCTGCGTTTTTATTTACTCGATCACCCGTCGTATGGTAACCGGTCTTCTGTAGTTCCAGGAGGAAATTTTAATCCCGCTTCTTCGGTTGGCTGCATGAACGATCTTTCCCTGCCCGATATACATGGCAACGTGATCAATTTCCCTGCCGCTGGAATAAAATAAGAGATCGCCCGGCTCCATGATGGAAGACGGAATTGCCTCTCCCTCAGCAGCCTGCTCTCTGGAGGTGCGGTCCAGCTGGACCCCTGCCGCATGCTCCATCACGTATTGAATGAAGCCGGAGCAGTCAGCACCTGTATTGGGGTTTGTTCCGCCCCAGCGGTATGGATTTCCAACGAATTTCACCGCATAACTTACCACACGGTTCCGCAGATCACCATTTTTCTCTGCCTCCGGAATGGTATAGGCAATGGTGGCATTCTCCGGTGCATAGGCATACGCAGTCTGTCCGTTGTATTCAATTTTGGCCCAGCCTCCGTTACGGGAAATGTAACGGTACGTTTCGCCCTCATGAATTCTTCCCACTATTTCTGAATTCGTATCAGGCTGTCTGCGGACACGAAGGGTCTCGATGTCTACCCGGAGCATCAGCTTCATATCATAATAAGCGATTGCTCTGGCCTCCTGCCCAGTAGCTAAGTATTTCCCGTATACATAACCGGATACCTGCCCTGATTTTATTTTATACCAGCCATTCTCTTCAGACAGCACACTGCTGCCTGCATGGCTTCTTAATTTCCCTACGACTTCCGCATCGTTCTTTGGTTCTTTCCTGATGTTTAAGGAATCCTCCACAACTGCCACCCCAAGGTTGTCAAAAATAGTATTGAAGGTTCCATACCTCACTTTTTCCTGCGTAAGACCGGCCGGTTTTTCCGTCGACTCCCGTTTTCTGGATTGCTGATACTCATCCATGTAGACCTCTATGCCTGCTACAGGCGTTCCGGTCTTAACGGCAGTCTCTGTTCTTGCGGCCTGTACATCTGCTGTTCCCATCCATACGGTACAACCGCAGGCGATGGCAAAGCCAAGTACTTTCCATGCTTTGTCAGTCATATGCACTTTCCTTCGCAAGTTTTTAATTGTGAAACGGGCAGTAAAAATGCCCCTTTCCTACTGCAACTGAGTGATTTCTTTTCCAGGCAGGTTTTTCAAATATTCTAATCCCAGTTCCCTGTCTCTTCCTATCTGTTCTTTTAACTGCTCAAGCCCCTCGAATTTCCGCTCCGGACGGATGAAGTGCAAAAGCTGTACCTCTATAGTCTTTCCATAAATATCCTGATCTATACCAAAAATGTAAGTTTCTGCACCTACTGGAGAAATCCCTTCTACTGTGGGCTTCCTTCCAATATTGGTAATTCCGCCGTAATAGATGCCGTCTACATAAACCCGGGACACGTAAACTCCTAATACAGGCAGATGCTTTTCCGGGGGTGGAAGGATATTGGCGGTGGGAAATCCAAGTATGGCTCCGCCGATATGATTGCCGTGTACCACCTCACCATGAATGGCATAAGGTTCCCCCAGAAGTTCGTTGGCTTTTTCCATATTTCCAAGATCCAGCTGCTCTCTTATGTAGGTGCTGCTGATATCCCGCTGTTCATCCTGCTCCTTGGGGATGACAATCAGTTCATAACCATACCGGCTTTTGAGCTTTTCCAGAAGATCCGCATTCCCGGCTCCCTTATATCCGAAGGAACAGTCTGTACCCACCACAATGGTTCTGGCGTTCATCTGTCCGGTCAGAATACGTCTTACAAACTCCTCAGGCTCCATTCTGGCAGTTTCCTCCGTAAAGGGATACTCCACCAGATAGTCGATTCCTGCCCTCTCCAGATTATTCTTCCTCTCCAGATTGGTGGTAATCACCGTCTGGGGCGTCCCGCTTACAAGAGTACCCGGAGACATGTCAAATGTAAATACTGCTGTTTTATATCCTGCTTGTTCCCTGATTTCCAGCATTTGCTGCAGCAGCTTTTTGTGGCCTCTGTGGCGGCCGTCAAATTTTCCAAGGGTCACCACAGCAGGCTCTTCTATGTGAAATATTCTGGTTCCGGTAATATATTCCATTATCTGCTACCTCCCAGAAACACCTTCTGAGGCTTTAAAAGACTGCTGTCCCCCCCTGGCTCATAAATTCCGATAAACTCCATGGTGCTGTCGTAAACTCGGACAGGGCCATCAGACATACCGTATTCTCCCACAGCCTGGTTTCGCTGAATTGGATTGCCGTTATGAACCAGTTTGTCAAATTCCTCTTTCATTACCAGTTGAGGACAGGAAGAAAACATCTTGTCCACTGCAAGAATGTGTTCTCCCAGCGTTCCGTTATCTCTTAACTGCTCAATCTTTGAGAGTGTAAGGCTGTCCTTTATATAGAAATCCGACACCCTCGTTCTTAAGAGGGACTCCATGCATCCCCCACATCCCAGCTTTCTGCCGATATCATAGCAGAGTGTGCGGATATAGGTGCCTTTGGAACAGCTGACTGTGATGGTAACTCTGGGAAGTTCGATCCGCTCTATCTGGATTTCATAAATTTCCACAGGTCTGGCCTTGCGTTCCACCTCTTTGCCCGCTCTTGCCAGCTCATAAAGCTTCTTTCCATCCACTTTCAATGCCGAATACATGGGCGGAATCTGGTCATAATGCCCCAGAAAGCTCATGACAGCAGTTCTTACGTCCTCTTCTCCTGCCTCTACCGGAAAGCTGTTTAAAACGGTTCCTGAGGTATCTTGGGTATCAGTCTCCATTCCAAGAAGCAGCACTGCCTCATAGGTTTTCGTTTTATCTGTCAACATGTCACACAGTTTGGTCGCCTTACCCAGAC
This sequence comes from Bacillota bacterium, assembly GCA_023460575.1. Lineage (GTDB taxonomy): Bacteria > Bacillota > Clostridia > Lachnospirales > Lachnospiraceae > Lacrimispora. The sequence continues at coordinate 1,200 of JAEWPQ010000235.1, read as the reverse complement.
AGACAGGAAGCACTCCCTCTGCATCCGGATCCAACGTTCCTGTATGACCTATTTTTTTCTGTTTTAAAATACCTCTCATTTTCGCCACGACGTCATGAGAGGTAAAGCCTTTTTCTTTATACACGTTAATAATACCGTCTGCCATTGCATGTATCTCCTAATTAAGCTGCTTTGTTATCTGATCCGACAGATTGTTGATCACATCGTGAACACTTCCTGACATGGTACAGCCAGCCGCTTTTTTATGACCGCCCCCGCCGAAATAAACGGCAATTTTACTTACATCAAGCTCTGTGGTGGAACGCAGGCTTACCTTGTATTCCCTGCATGCAGTTTCATATATGAAAATCGCACACTCCACGCCTTCAGTAATTCTTAACTGGTCAATGATTCCATCCATATCGGCGCTGCCGACTCCGTAAAAATCCATATCTTTCTTGCTGATGGCACTGAAAATACATTTTCCGTCATGAAAGGTGATGCTTTCTAATAACGCTCTTCCTAAAATCTGGTTCTGTATATAGGTTTTCCGGTAAAAGCTGTCATCTATGATGCTGGAATAATTAATTCCCTTTTCCATCATTTTTCCTGCAATCTCCATGGTTTTTGCAGATGTGCAGTCATATTTGAATACACCGGTATCATGAATAATTCCGGTATAGATGCATTCTGCCACTGCTTTGTTTATCTTACTTTCATCAAGCAGGCCATATAAAACCTCACAGGTAGAGCTTGCATATCCCCTGACTACATTTTCCGTTCCATATCCCATATTTGTTATATGATGGTCTACACACAGACTTTTTTTGGCTGCGTTTAAGTATCTGACCGCTTCGCCAAAACGAAGCGTGTCACTGCTGTCTAAGCAGATACAAAGATCATAACTCTGATCCCTGCTGAAATCACTGACAATGCGGTTAATATTTTTTAAATAGGCAAATTTTACAGATGGTTCTTCTAAGTAAACCACTGCATGAATATCCGGATGATTTTCTTCCAGATAATTATAAACTGCCAGACAGGAACCCACACAGTCCCCATCCGGCCTCACATGGCCAAGTATTGCCACGTCTTTCACATCTTTGAGAATTGTTTCAAGGAAACTCACAATGGCACCTCCTTACTCTTTGATGTCTTTCGTAACCTCGTCAATGAGTCTGGACATATTCACTCCATATTCAATGGACTGGTCCAGTATAA
>JAEWPQ010000234.1 GCA_023460575.1 Bacillota bacterium | reverse complement strand
TGCCATCGGCGCCAGTATCAGATTATTGTCAAACGTTACATTTCCTATTCTAAGTTTCAACTGTCTTTTTCTCCGTCTTCTAATTCTTCTCCCAGATAAAAAACACGGTAGTACATCTCAAGGGACTCCAAAAGCTCCCGTTTTTCACGCTGGTACTGCTTTATCTTTAACACACTTCCGATTTCATCAAATAAGTAGTCCTCATCGGATGCCGTTACTCTAAATTCCAGTGTCCCATCCTCGTCAAACTCCAGAACCAGAACTCCGCCTATGTCTTCGGTGTAGAGCACACACATGATCTGAAGCTCCTGCCGGATGCTTTCCGGGAGACTATTAAACTGTTCATTAAAATAATATTTCTGTTCATAAGAATTGGCGCCGCACAGCACCACTTTCTCTTCAGCCAGCTCCATATCTGTCACCGTTCTTTCTGCCCGACCACGCATTCAAGCATGTTCTGTCCCCCTTGGGATGCAGAGCATGCTTTCTGATGTCGTTATGTTTATCGGATTCTAATTGTACCATACAAAAAAAGAATTGACAATAGCCTAAAAATCAGTTGTACAGCGTTTTACCAGCCTGCAGGGTACCTTGCAGTTTTGGCTGATATCCGGATCCTTCTCCTGAAGGATCTTCATCATGTTGCTGATGGTGATATTACACAGTTCTTCCACCCGGTTATCTACGGAAGACAGCTCAGGATCGCTGCAGATTGACAGGGCGGAATTGTTAAAGCCTGTAATGCATAAATCCTCCGGTATCTTTAAAAGCTTGGCATTTGCATATTTAATCGCTCCTACCGCAAGACCGTCGTCTGTGGCAATCACGCTGTCAAACCGTAAATCTCTCCGTTCCAGAAGAATATCACGCACGGTGTGAATCCGGTTTTTCACATACAGCTTTAAGTCTCCAAGCACCGGCAGGCTGTGGCTTTTTAAGGCTGACTCGTAACCTGCCAGCTTCCTTGCGGCACTGTAGGAATGGGAATCGCACAGAAACAGGATTCTGCGGCGGCCTGATTCGATCATCTGACTGGTCACGTCATACGTAGCCTGATAATCATCCCCATAAGCACAGTATATATTCTCACCGTTTAAATATCCATTAATTATGAATACCGGGACCTGTCTGGCTGCATCAAGCACATACTGCACGCGGCTTTCCTCTCCCTCGGCACCTGCATAGGTGGAACCAACCATAATTAAAGCATCGATGCGTTTGGCTAAGAGAAGACTTACGTACTTCTCCTTTATTGACTGCTCAAAACCGCTGCAGCACAGGATACAGTCGTAACCGTGCTCATGCATACGGCTCTCTAAATGGGCAACTGCAGTTGCCATATAGGCATCGGATACATCCGGACATAAAATTCCGATGGTTTTCATGGAATCAAGGCCTAATCCCCTGGCAAACACGTTGGGGGTATAACCGTTTTCCTCCATAATTGCCCTTACTTTCTGTTTTGTCTTTTCACTTACGCGGGGGCTGTCGTTTACCACCCTGGATACGGTAGCAATGGAAACTCCTGCAAGCTCTGCAATATCATATATGTTCATCCTGGTGTCCCTCTAACGTCTTTATGATTCACCGCCTGATTACGGATTCAGACAGACGTTTCCCCCTTTTCCTGTGTCTGCGTTTTAAGCCGCTCTGTATAGCCGTTGCAGCGGGGAGCGTAAGCGCTTACACTTATCTCGATTCATTATACATAATATTTTTGTAATGCGCAACTGTTAATGCAAGGGAATATAGAAAATCGTGTATGTTTTTTCTATATTGTTCCCATAATTAAAAGAAATATGTTTCTTTTATGTTTCCCTATTGACTAAGAGAAAAAAATGGTGTATGTTTTATGTAAGTACTTACATTGCATCTGAATATTGAAACTGGTACTAAGAAAGGAAAGGAAGCTTATGCAGGACTTTATCAAAATCAATTCCGAAGACAACGTGGCAGTCGCATTAAAGCCGCTTGCTTCCGGCAGTGCCTTAGAGATAGACGGCACAGCGGTTACTCTTCTGGAAGATATCCCGCAGGGTCATAAGTTCGCCCTGACAGATATACCTGCCGGCTCATCCGTCATCAAATACGGCTGTGCCATCGGCATAGCAAAGGAGAATATTGGGACAGGGGCCTGGATTCACACACACAATTTAAAAACAGGTTTAGGGGATTTACTGACTTACACGTACAACAAACAGGAAATCGAAGTTGCTCCCACAGAGGAACGCTTTTTTAACGGATACCGCAGACCCGACGGACGGGTTGGCGTTCGTAACGAAATCTGGATTATTCCAACCGTTGGCTGCGTGAATAAAATTGCCACTGCCATTGAGCGTGCATCTTTAAAATATGTAAAAGGAAGCATCGATGCGGTTGCTGCTTTCCCTCACCCTTACGGCTGTTCCCAGATGGGTGATGATCAGGAATATACCAGAACCATTCTGGCAGATTTAATCAATCATCCAAACGCAGGCGGCGTTCTGGTGCTGGGACTTGGCTGTGAGAACAGCAATGTCACCGAGTTAAAACGCTATATCGGCGAATACGATGAGCGCAGAGTTAAATTCTTAGTGGCTCAGGAGTCCGAAGATGAAATATCTGATTCTCTTGAATTAATTGATCAGCTGGCAGAATATGCGGGAACCTTTCACAGAGAACCAATCAGCTGCAGCGAGCTGGTGATCGGAATGAAGTGCGGCGGTTCTGACGGATTATCCGGAATTACAGCCAATCCAACCGTTGGTGAATTTTCAGATATGCTGGTTTCAAAGGGAGGAACTACCATCCTCACTGAGGTTCCTGAGATGTTCGGTGCGGAAACTCTTCTTATGAACCGGTGCCAGAACGAAGAAACCTTCGGAAAAACTGTTGATTTAATAAATGACTTTAAGAATTATTTTACCAGCCACAACCAGACCATTTACGAGAACCCTTCTCCAGGCAATAAAAAAGGCGGTATTTCCACTCTTGAGGACAAGTCTTTGGGGTGCGTTCAGAAATCCGGCAGAATGCCTGTGGTCGATGTATTAAAATACGGAGAACCGGTACGCAATAAGGGACTGAACCTTTTAAGCGCTCCTGGCAACGATCTGGTAGCTTCCACAGCCCTTGCTGCATCAGGCGCCCATATCGTTTTATTTACAACCGGACGGGGAACTCCATTTGCCTGTCCCGTACCAACCATGAAGATTTCCACCAATTCTGATCTCAGCCAGAAGAAGAATAACTGGATTGACTTCAACTGCGGAGTTTTAGTGGAAGGCACCGATATGGAGACTCTTAAGAATCAGTTCTTTGACTTTGTTATTGAAGTTGCCTCCGGCAAGATGGTGAAATCGGAAGAAGCAGGTTTCCACGATATGGCCATCTTCAAGCAGGGTGTAACATTATAAAATATTTCTGACAACATATAAGGAGACAAACGGAATGGAAAAGTTAAGCTACCAGACACTGGAAAAGCTGGGTTATGACGAATATTTATTAAAAGAAGCACCGGAACGTGTACTGCAGTTCGGCGAAGGAAACTTCTTAAGAGCTTTTGTTGATTACTTTATTGATGTTCTTAATGAAAAGACCGGATTTAATTCCAAGGTTGTTTTATGTCAGCCGATCGCTCCTGGTCTGGCAGATATGATCAATGAGCAGGAAGGTCTTTATACCCTCTTCCTCCGCGGCTTTGAAAATGGCCAGAAAGTGAATGCAAAGCGGGTCATCTCCTGCGTAAGCAGATGTTTAAATCCATACAGCGATTATGAAGCCGTTCTTGCCTGTGCAGAAAACCCGGATCTTCGTTTTATTGCCTGCAACACAACAGAGGCCGGAATTACCTATGATCCTTCCTGTCAGTTTTCAGATGTACCGGCTGACAGCTATCCTGGAAAGCTGACGCAGTTCTTATACAGACGTTTTGAGAAGTTCGGTAAGGAAGCCGGAAAAGGCTTTGTCATTCTTTCCTGCGAGCTCATTGACAACAACGGAAAAGAGTTGGAAAAATGCGTATTAAGCTATGCAAAACAGTGGAATTTAGGCGACGAGTTCTTAAACTGGATTAAGGCAGAGAACATCTTCTGCTCCACACTGGTTGACCGGATCGTAACCGGTTATCCAAGAAATGAAGCTGCTGCGATCTGTGAAGAATTAGGATATCAGGACAACATCATTGATACCGGTGAAGTATTTGGATTCTGGGTAATTGAAGGACCGGACAGCTTAAAGAAAGAACTTCCATTTGAAAAAGCAGGTCTTCCTGTTATTATCTGTGGAGATCACAAGCCATATAAGCAGAGAAAGGTTCGTATCTTAAACGGTGCACACACCTCTTTTGTATTAGGTGCTTACCTGGCTGGTCAGGATATTGTCCGCAACTGTATGGAAGACGAAGTAATCTGCGGATTCATGAACAAGACCATTTACGATGAAATCATACCTACCTTAACTCTTCCGGAAGAAGAATTAAAGAGCTTTGCAGCTTCCGTAACAGAGCGTTTTAAAAACCCATTTATTGACCATGCACTGTTAGCTATTTCCTTAAACTCCACTTCCAAGTGGAAAGCACGTGTTATGCCGTCTTTAAAGGGATATGTAGAGAAGAATCATGTGCTTCCAAGCTGTATTACTGCTTCCTTTGCATTCTACATTGCATTCTATCACGGAACAACCCTGACAGAAGATGGTCTGACTGCGGTACGCCCGGCAGGTGATGCGTATACAGTAAAAGATGATAAGCAGATTCTCCAGTTCTTCTATGATCACAAGGATGAGGACGCTGCTGCTCTTACCCACTCTGTCTGCACAAATGTAGATTTCTGGGGGGAAGATTTAACCGCCATTGCAGGCTTTGAAAAAGCTGTTTCCGGTTATTTAAAAGATATCGAAGAAAAAGGCGCTTACGCAGTTATGAAGGAATGTTTATAATCGGGAATATTATTCCGGTATACCAATGACAATCTTAACTGAAACAAACGTAAATGGATAAAGAAAAGAGCTTTGATCTGGTTCACATCAAAAACCAGTCAAAGCTCTTTTTTATGTTTCAATCTATAAATGACGTTTCTATCAGGTATTTCTTCTTAGCTGCAGCTGTAATTTTCAAGAAACTTTCTTGACCACTCTGCATTATCCGGTGTACTGTCCTCGATTGTCATCTGAATAAAAGGTTTTTCTTTCTTTGCAAATTTTAAAATTGTATCATATTTCATGACTCCGGTTCCAGGTGCTCCGGAAACCACCTTATCGCCTTCAATTACGAAATCCTTCATATGGAGAACATCGGTATACTCTCCCAGATCCTTAATGGCTTCTTTAATCACCTTGTCATACTCACTGCTGTTCTCCACAGACAGTAAATTAACCGGATCAAGAATAATTCTTAAATTCGGGGAATTGATTGCTTTTAACACCTTAAGCGCCTGCCTGGAATTGTATACGATATGGCTCCATACCGGTTCGATTGCCATGATTACACCGAATTTTTCTGCACATTCCACTACCGGACGAAGATTGGTAATAAATGTCTGAAGTGCTTCTTCTGTATGGGATGCAGGCTCAAAACGGTATTCTGCATTGGGGTTGCCTGTCTCTGTTCCAACCACGCTGCAGCCTAAGATGGAAGCAAAACGGAGATGGGCAAAATAACGCTCCTGGATCTTCTTAATCTCTTCCGGATCGGGATGTGCCAGGTTTAAATAGCAGCCCAGAACAGCGATGTCCATATGATACTCCGCAAATTTACTGCGCAGATATGAAGCAAATCCCGGTGTTAAGGCGGAATTCTCCACCGAATGATCCTCAATTGTCTTTGTCAGCGCCAGGTGTACACAGGAAAACCCCTGTTCGCTGGCTATTTTTAAACGTTCCTCTATCGTACCTGGTGCCACATCGTGTAACCGAATTCCAATCTGCATTGCGCTCTTCTCCTTTAGATGGTTTCATAATGATTGATATTGCTTAATTCAAATGCTTCCCCTTCCTGTCCGGAAATATGAACATTTTCACAGATCAGGGTGTCCACATTGCTGATACAAAAGCCTTTTCTGGTGCACTCTCCCACTCCGCTTAACATGGCGGGAGCTCCTGACTTCGCCTCTTTTGCAAAGGAAATGTCAACGTTCTTAAATTCAATGCGTTCAATCTTCTTCTCCGGAAGACCATAGAGAAAAGACGCTGCCACATGACAGTTAACTGCCTTTATGTTGGTAAAGTGGAATCTGCCCATCTCAGGTGTTCTGTCGTCAACCGGAAGCGGCTCCCGGCACTGAACGTATTCAGATTTGCCATCGGGATCACAGAAGTAAAATCCATTGACTACAAAGGGTGTCATTACGTGATCCATGTCAATGTGGTCAAAGGTGATATCCGTAAGAACGGAGTCCTTTCCTCTTCCTCTTCTGGTCTTGATCCTCAGACCTCTGTCCGTGTGACGGAACAGGCAGCGTTCTACCCGGATGTTTTTCACGCCTGCGCCCACTTCGCTTCCTATGGTAACAGCTCCGTGACCGTTCTCCATCAGGCACTGACGAATGGTGATGTTCTCAGAAGGTGTCTGATATCTGCGTCCCATATAAATTTTACCTGACTTGATGGCAATGCAGTCATCCCCCAGGGAAAAATGAAGTCCCAGTATCTCCACGTCCTTACAGGATTCCGGATCCAGACCGTCTGTATTCGGGGAATCTGCCGGATTGCTGATGCTTAAATTTAAAAACTTTAAGTCCTCACTGAAGTAGGGATGAAGAACCCAGGTCGGACTGTTTTTCAAAGAAAAGCCCAAAAGAGTGATCTTCCTGCATCTCTCTAAGAAAACCATGCGGGGACGGAA
>JAEWPQ010000233.1 GCA_023460575.1 Bacillota bacterium | reverse complement strand
GCCAGTACGAATATGATTCATACAAAATCGAGGCGACAAGATTCGAACTTGCGACCTCTGCGTCCCGAACGCAGCGCTCTACCAAACTGAGCCACGCCTCGATTACGTTACGTAGTATAATATAAATCAGAGACAATGTCAACCGTATTTTCAAAATTTTTTATTTTTTTTTAAATTCTGGAAAAATAACATCAAAATTCAGTTACTCTTTCCATCACAAGCTGCAGAACAGACAATCCTGTTCTGCAGCTGAAACAGCTTTATGCCAGATCGAAAAGAGACAGCTGATTGGATTCAGGAAGATCACCGAGAAGACCAAGATCTCCCATCAGATCACAGACCGTCTTACTGACCTTCGTCCGGTTTCTGAAATCCTCTCTTGATAAAAATCTTCCATCCTTACTTGCATCCACAACCGCATCTGCCGCTTTTTCCCCCAGTCCATCTATACTGCTTAAAGACGGCATTAATTTTCCGTCAATAATTTGAAAATGTCTGGCTTTCGCCTGGTAAATATTGATAGGAATAAAATCATAACCCCTTGCATACATTTCCTGAACAATACGCATATCCCGAAGAGTGTCCAGCTCTTTCTTAGAAAGAGTGTCGATCCGTTTCCTGTAATCAGCCAGATAATGCTCCAGCTTTTCTCTTCCCTGGCACATCAGCTCGTAACTGAAGCCATTGGCCCGTATGCTGAAAAAGGACGCGTAATAGGCCAGTGGATAGAATACTTTACAGTAAGCGATTCTCCATGCCATCATAACATATGCGGCTGCATGAGCTTTTGGAAACATGTATTTGATCTTTTTACAGGACCAGATATACCAGTCAGGAACTCCATGCGCCGTCATCTCCTCTTCCCAGTCGGGCTTCAGACCTTTTCCCTTTCGCACACTTTCCATGATAGAGAAGGATAAGCCTTCTTCCATTCCCATGGAAATTAAATATATCATAATATCATCTCTGGTACATATGGCAGTCTGGATAGTAGCCTTTCCTTCCTGAATGAGCGCCTGGGCGTTTCCAAGCCATACATCCGTACCGTGAGCAAGCCCTGCAATGCGGACAAGATCAGAGAAATATTTTGGCTGGGTATCAATTAGCATCTGCATGGCAAAATCGGTACCAAATTCCGGCACTCCAAGCGCACCCAGTTTACAGCCGCCAATATCTTCAGGAGTAATACCAAGAGCTGATGTATTCTGAAACAGTGACATGACTTCTCTGCTGTCCAGAGGAATATCCTTTACAGGGTCAAATCCGATTAAATCCTGAAGCATACGAATCATGGTCGGATCGTCGTGTCCCAGAATATCTAGTTTTAAAAGATTATGGTCTATGGAATGATAATCGAAATGAGTGGTTACCGTCATGGTCGTCATATCATTGGCAGGTCTTTGTACCGGTGTAAAGGAATAAATCTCCTCACCATGGGGAAGAACGATAATTCCGCCAGGATGCTGGCCAGTCGTTCTCCTGACGCCAACACAGCCCTGAACAATCCGGTTAATTTCACAGTTACGTTTTCTTACTCCATGCTCCTCATAATAATTCTTTACATAACCAAATGCCGTTTTATCTGCAAGCGTACCGATTGTTCCTGCACGGAAGGTCTGACCCTTTCCGAAAATAACTTCCGTATAGTCATGTGCCTTACTCTGGTATTCACCGGAAAAATTTAAATCAATATCAGGTTCCTTATCTCCTTTAAAGCCCAGGAATGTCTCAAACGGAATATCAAAACCATCCTTTGATAAAGGATGTCCGCAAACCGGACATATTTTATCCGGCATATCACAGCCGGCCATTCCGGTAAATGCCTTTACTTCATCTGAATCAAAATCATAATAGTGGCAGTTATCGCAGTAATAATGGGGGCTGAGTGAATTTACCTCTGTGATACCTGACATATAGGCAACAAAGGAAGACCCGACAGACCCTCTGGACCCCACCAGGTACCCGTCTTCGTTGGACTTCCATACCAGCTTCTGCGCAATAATGTACATAACCGCAAATCCATTGGAGATAATGGAATTAAGCTCCCTTTCCAGACGTTCCGTAACAATCAAAGGAAGATCTTCACCATAAATGGCATGGGCCCTGTCGTAACAGATTTTCCTTAAATCTTCATCTGAATTTTCAATGACCGGGGCACATTTGTCCGGCCGTACAGGTGATATCCGTTCACACATATCCGCTATTTTTCGGGTATTCTTTATGACCACTTCCTCTGCCTTGTTTGGGCCTAAGTATTCAAACTCCCGAAGCATCTCCTCAGTCGTACGAAGATACAGAGGTGCCTGTTCATCCGAGTCCTTAAATCCCTGTCCGGCCATAATAATTCTCCGGTAAACCTCATCCTCCGGATCAAGAAAGTGAACGTCACAGGTAGCACAGACAGGCTTTCCAAACTGCTCTCCAAGGGTCACAATCCGCTTATTAATGTCAATTAAATCCTGCTCTGTTTTTACCGTGCTCTTTTCATCTCTTAACATAAATCCATTGTTTCCAAGGGGCTGTATTTCCAGATAATCATAATAATTCACAAGCTTTGCTATTTCTGCATCCGGAATACCTCTCAGAAGAGCCTGATAAAGCTCTCCTGCTTCACATGCAGATCCGATAATCAGGCCTTCCCTGTACTCATTTAGTACACTTTTGGGAATTCTCGGTCTTCTGGCATAAAAATCAATATGGGAAAGAGAAATCAGCCGGTATAAATTAACCCTTCCAACATCGTTGGCTGCCAGGATAATCACGTGATAGGTGGGAAGTTTCTTAATCATGTTGGGAGACATGGTACTGAGTTTGTTTAATTCATCAAGTGTCTCAACCCCGCGTTCCCTGAGCATTCTTACAAATGCTGCAAATATCTCTGACGTGCAGCCGGCATCGTCAACCGCCCTGTGATGGTTCGCCAGGGATATATTTAATGCTTTGGCTACCGTGTCCAGTTTATACCGGTTTAAGCTGGGCAGGAGAAGCCTTGAGAGAGCCACTGTATCAATCACCGTAGGGTTAAACTCCAATTGAAGCTTTTGTGCATTATAAGAAATAAAACTTACGTCAAAAGAAGCATTGTGGGCGACCAGAACAGAATCTTTGCAAAACTCCAGAAACTGAGGGAGGATCACATCAATCTTTGGATGAGGAAGCACCATACTGTCATTAATCCCCGTAAGCTGTTCGATCTCAAAAGGTATAGGTACGTCAGGATTTACAAACGTACTGAATTTATCCCTGATTTTTCCGTCAATTACTTTTACTGCACCGATTTCAATAATCCGGTTTCTGGATGAACTGAAACCGGTTGTCTCAATGTCAAAAACTACATAAGAATCAGAAAAGGACTGATTTTTAGAATTCTCAACAAGCTGTTTTAAATCATCAACCAGATATCCTTCCACTCCATAAATAACCTTAAACGTATCTCCATTATCCAGCGCGTGGTTTGCATCCGGAAAGGATTGTACACATCCATGATCCGTAATTGCAATAGCCGGCATTCCCCATTTTTTCGCTCGCTTTACCAGATCCTTTACTTCAGAAACGCCATCCATATCGCTCATCTTCGTATGGCAGTGAAGCTCCACACGCTTTTCTAAACTGTTGTCCGATCTTTTTCCGGTAAAATCTTCCGATTTTTTTATACCCACAACTGATCCCAGGGTCAGCTCTCCATCAAACTTGTCTATGGTGGTTACACCTTTTATTTTGATAAAGCTGCCCTGAACAACTGCATTTTTTAAATCCGCCAGCTGTTCTTCTCTTGCAAACATTTTCACTGTAATCGTATCAGTAAAATCTGTTACATCGAAAATTATAATGGTCTTGCCGCTTCTTAGTTCTCTGCTGTCTGTCATGATAATCTTGCCGCGGATCACCACTTCACCGATTTCACCGTCAATCTTTTCGATTTCCATGGTTTCCTCTTCGAAATCTCTGCCATACAAAACATCCGGATTATCAGAACGGCGGCCATTATAAGAATTTTTACGGTAATCTTTCCATTCTTTCTTTCCAGATTCTGCCTCTGCAGCTTTACCAGATTCCTTTTTATCTCCTTCTTTTTTCCCGCCCATGCGAAGCCCTGGAACAGGTGCCTGGGCTTCCTGTTTAAACGGCACTTCATCTGAATAGGATGACGCCAAAGAATCCAGGGGACCATCCGCCATGGAAGGACCGCCATATTCTTCGTCTGACATATTTTTCTGCTGAATTCCAAGAGAGGTTCTGCTGACGATTTCTTCTACTTCCCGCTGCATCTGCAGTTCTTTCTGCTTAGCCAGGGCATTCTCCTTCGGTGCAATAAACTCATACTGAACTTCAACAGGCAGACCACATCTCTCATGAAAAATCTTTTCCAGTACGCGCTTTAACTCTCCTGCTTTTTCATGCGTTACAATGGTATCTTCCACTGTCATCTTTAAAAGATCCGGTTCAGGAAACTGGTACTGGGCCTTTCGAAACATATTATATTCAATGATACTGTAATTTTTAAGTTCCGCCAGAAGACTTTCCCGATAGATCTTCAACAGATTCTGGGGCGTATACTGCCCTGACAGACGGAACCGTTCAATAATTTTAATTGTGATCTGCTTCGATGGAAACAGCTGCTCTTTAATTCCTTTTTCCAGGCTGTAAATGTTTTGTTTATGTATCAGCCTTGGGCTGTTTAAATAAACACGAATAGAGCTTCTATCCTTGTTTGATGTGACCTTTTCCACATCTACCAGATTTAAAAGCTCTCGTAATTCGTCTGTAATATGTAAATTTGGAAAAACTTCCAAAAATTTCTTTGCCATTCTGTCACCTATTGCATTTTCATAAGCTCTTCCTGAAGGGCGCTAAGAAGTTCTTCTTCCGGAACCTTTCTGATTACTTCTCCTTTTTTAATAAGAAGTCCTTCTCCGATTCCGCCGGCAATACCGATATCTGCTTCTTTTGCTTCACCTGGACCGTTTACCACACAGCCCATTACTGCAACCTTAATATCCAGGTGGTCGTAAGAAGAAACCATATCTTCCACCTGATTTGCCAGTGAAATCAGATCAATTCTGGTTCTTCCGCAAGTGGGACAGGATATCACCTCTACTCCTCCCCGTCTTAGCCCCAGAGTCCTTAATATCGTCTTAGCCGCCTTTACTTCTTCAAGCGGATCACCAGTAAGAGAAACACGAATGGTGTCGCCGATTCCCTTATGAAGAATAATTCCCAGTCCAACAGAAGATTTGATGGTACCTGAAATAAGAGTTCCCGCTTCTGTTATACCGACATGAAGGGGATAATCCGTCTGTTCTGCTATCAGCTCATGGGCTTTGATACACATGAGTACATCAGAGGACTTGATACTGATAACCAGATTTCCATAGTCCATCTCTTCTATCATACGCACCTTGTTTAATGCGCTTTCCACAATGCCCTCTGCAGTAACTCCCCCATATTTTTCAATGAGATTTTTTTCCAGAGATCCGCTGTTTACTCCCACGCGAATGGGAATCTGGTATTCTTTAGCTTTATCCACTACTGTTCGGACACGGTCCAAAGAGCCAATATTGCCTGGATTAATCCGGATCTTATCAGCACCTGACTCTATAGAAGCCACAGCCAGCCGATAGTCAAAATGAATATCAGCTACCAGCGGTATACTGATCTGTTTCTTAATTTCCCTGATAGCTGCCGCTGCTTCCATATCCGGAACTGCAACTCTGATTATATCGCATCCGGCAGCCGTCAGCTTTTTAATCTGATCGACTGTTGATGCAACATCCTGAGTTTTCGTATTGCACATGGATTGGATCAGAACCGGATTACCTCCACCGATGACCCGGTCTCCGATCTGAATTGTTTTCGTGTGATCCCTGTTCATAAGCGCCTCCATTCCCATGCTTTTATCAGGTAAATCTGTTGATATCATTAAACACTACAAAAATCATCAGCGCCATCAATGCAGCCATGCTGATCATATTTACAAGGCCCTCTTTTTCCGGGTCCATTCTTTTTCCGCGTATTGCTTCAATTATTAAAAACAGCAGTCTCCCTCCGTCAAGTGCCGGTATTGGAAGAAGATTCATCACACCTAAGTTGGCGCTTAAAAGGATACACATGCTGACAACATTCATAAGTGCAGCAACCACACTGACATTAAGCCCCGCTTTTACGGAATCGTCGATCATAACCACAATTCCCACCGGTCCGCTTAAGTCATTTACACTGGCTCTACCTGTAAAAAGCATACCAAGGCTCTTCACAGTCAGCTTTACGTCATATTCCATCTCCATATATCCATGCTTAACCAGTTCACCGGCATTCGCTGCCTTTTTATTCTCAGGCGCTATTAAAATACCGATCAGATATTTTTTACTTTCTTCTGAATATTGGGGGGTAACGGTAACAGTCTGAATTTCCTGATTTCCTGTTTGTGGATCTGTTCTTGAAAACTCCACCTGGTTCATCTTCTCATCCGGTTTCATCAGCTTGTAAAGAATGTATTCCTGATACATGGATACATTCTCTCCGTTAATTTTTAACAATTTATCCCCAGAACGCATTCCTGCATCATAAGCAGGTGAACCTTCCGTTACTTCTTTTATATAAGTGATATCATAACCGCTCATTCCCACCAAAATCAGGGAAAGCAAAAAGGCAAGAATAAAATTAAAAACAGGTCCCGCCGCAATCACAGACATCCTGGCAGGGATGGATTTATTCTGAAATGCCCGTTCATCCGGATTTTCATCATCTTCTCCCAGCATCATACAGGATCCGCCTAAAGGAAACAATTTAATGGAATACGTTGTCTCTCCCTTTTTTAAGTGAAAAAGGCGTGGTCCCATACCTATGGAAAATTCCACCACTGCGATACCATTCATTTTTGCAAATATAAAATGACCCAACTCGTGAATCAATACGATTAAACCGAATACAAGAATTGCTACGATAACACTGGACAATTTACCACCTGCTTTCTATATAGTCATAAGCTGCAGCCTCTGCTTCAAGAATCTCTTCCACACTGGGATTCTCTTTAACAGTATGCCCGTTCATCGCTCCCTCTATCATATCTGTAATAGTAAGATATGTAATTTCCCTGTTCAAAAATTTGGCAACTGCCTTTTCGTTTGCAGCATTAAAAACAGTTGGAAGCGTTCCGCCGGTACATCCGGCCTGATAGGCAAGTTTCAATCCCGGAAAATTAACCAGATCCGGTTTTTCAAAATTAATTTGGCCAATGGACCAAAAATCAAGACGGTCTCCTTTTAGATATCTCCGTTCCGGATAATAAAGGGCATATTGAATAGGAAGCTTCATATCCGGAGTTCCCATCTGGGCCATAACTGCTCCGTCTTCAAATTCCACCATGGAATGAATGATGCTCTTGGGCTGAATCACAACCTGTACCTGATCCATGTCCACATCAAACAGCCATTTGGCTTCCATAATCTCAAGACCTTTATTCACCATGGTAGAGGAATCTATGGTAATCTTCCGTCCCATGGACCAGTTTGGATGATTGAGTGCATCTTCCACCTTCACATTCCTTAACTCTTCTCTTGTCTTTCCCCGAAAGGGACCACCGGAAGCAGTCAGCAATAGCTTATGGATGGATTTTTTATCTTCCCCGTTGAGACACTGGAATATGGCACTGTGCTCACTGTCTACCGGGAGAATTCTGACGCCCATTTTCTTTGCAAGAGGCATAATGATGTGGCCGGCAGTTACCAGAGTTTCCTTATTAGCCAGGGCAATGTCTTTCCCTGCTTCCATGGCCGCTATGGTGGGCCGGATTCCAATCATTCCAACAACTGCCGTAACAACAATTTCTGAAGTTTCTTCCACAGCAGTCTCAATTAACCCCTCCATTCCGGAAACAATGCGAACAGGAAGATCTCTTACCAGGAGTTTCAGTTCCTTCGCCTTTTCTTCTTCCCAGACACAGGCTGTCTTTGGCCGGAATTTTCTGATCTGTTCCTCCAGCAGGCGGATGTTGCTGCCTGCAGCCAAAGCGGTAACTTCAATATCCCCTTGGTTCTCCACCACCTCCAGGGTCTGCGTTCCAATGGATCCTGTTGATCCCAGGATTGCTATTTTCTTCATCTTATGCTGTATACTCCTTTTCTTTTCCTTAATTCCGCTTTAAGACAATGGTTTATTGATTTTAACGTATAAATGTGACTACAAAATAGATAACAGGTGCTGTAAAAAGCATACTGTCAAAACGATCCAGTATACCGCCATGCCCTGGTATCAGCTTTCCATAGTCCTTCACCTGATGATCCCTCTTTATGGCAGATGCAGCAAGATCGCCGATAGGTGAAATAATCGCCGCAAATGCACATGCCAGAGTGCAGGTGATCTGAGGATAATCAAGTACAGACATTGACTCACCAAATACAGTAGCATATAAAAATCCCAGTAAAGATGCGCCTAAGATTCCGCCGATGGCACCTTCTATAGATTTATGAGGGCTGAGTACCGGGGCCATTTTGTGTTTTCCTATGAGATTTCCAACACAATATGCACAGGTATCACACCCCCAGGAACTTAAAAATACCAGCCATACCAGGTACTTCCCGTCATTCATGGTTCGGACCTGATATAGGTAGGATAACATAACTGCTACATAAAAAAATCCAAAAAACGCTCCAGTTACTTCTTCTGTCTTATATTTAGGAAATGCAAAAACATAAACACATAAAAGAAGCATCATAAAAACGATAGACATATATAATGCATACTGCTGCATATGAAACCATAACAGCCCATAGTAAACAACAACGATTAAATATCCCATATATCCCATGGGATGATCGTGTATCTTAAGTACACGATACAGCTCATACAAGCCAATCATGGATATGAAAATCGTCGTCGCAAACAGCAGGAGTCCACCACTTCCCACAGTTATAAGTGCGATCAAAACAAGAACAATTCCGCTTATCAGCCTGGTTGTAAACATCCCGCTTCCTCCCTCGTGATCACTTCACTTCTCCAAATCTCCGTTCTCTGCTATTATACGCCCAAATGGCCTTTTTCATTTCTTCCATATTAAAATCAGGCCAGTAGCAATCAGAAACATAAAACTCCGTATATGCCAGCTGCCATAAAAGATAATTAGACAGCCGTAACTCTCCGCTGGTACGGATCAGAAGATCCGGATCCGGAATATCATTTGTATCCAGATAACCAGCAAATTTTTCTTCCGTTAAAGAATCCGGTGTAATCTTTCCCTCTCTGGCATCTTCCATAATCTTTCTGGCAGCCCGGACAATTTCATCACGTCCCCCATAATTTACTGCAATTACAAAGGTCAGACCTGTATTATTCTTCGTTTCTTCCACCAGGTGGCCGATTCCCTCTACAATATCAGAGTCAAAGCGTTCTATGTCCCCAATCATCTTTACCCGTACATTGTTCGTTTTTGAAACCTTTAAAAGTCTTACCATATAATAGCGGAACAGCTGCATAAGCGCTCCCACTTCCTCAGTGGAACGCTTCCAGTTCTCTGTAGAAAAGCCGTAGACTGTTAAGTATTTTATACCCAGTATCGCTGCTGCCTCAACTGTTTTTTCAACAGTGATGCAGCCCTCTTTATGCCCCATACTTCTGGGAAGTCCCCGTTTTTTTGCCCATCTGCCATTTCCGTCAAGTATGATGGCTACGTGCTCCGGAATTATCATATTATCCAATTCTTTATCCATAAAGTATCACTCCTTTTAAAACACAAAACAGGACAGGCATAATGCCTGCCCCCCTGTTTATTTTATACAGTAAGAAGATCCTTAGACTTCTCATCAGTTGCTTTTTCAATCTGTGCAACCATTCTATCTGTTAATTTCTGAATCTTGTCTTCTGCATCAGCCAGTTCATCCTCAGAAATCTCTTCTGCTTTCAGCTGCTTTTTAAAGGAGTCATTGGCATCACGGCGAATGTTGCGGATAGCGATCTTCGCTGCTTCTCCCTTTTTCTTCACATCTTTTACAAGTTCTTTTCTGCGTTCTTCTGTCAGCTCAGGAAATACCAGACGAATAATGTTGCCGTCATTAGTAGGATTAATTCCCAGTTCAGAGGTAAGAATTGCCTTTTCAATGGCTTTTAGCAGACTCTTCTCCCATGGCTGAATCACGATCATGCGCGCTTCCGGAATTGTAATATTACCTACCTGCTGGATTGGTGTCGGAGTTCCATAATAATCCACTTTAATCTTATCCAATACATGGGGATTGGCACGTCCTGCGCGGATCGTCATAAAATCATTCTCCAGCGCTTTTAATGTCTTGTTCATTTTATCTTCATATACCTGTAAACTCTCCTGCATATCGTCCTCCTGTTTTATGCGGTCACTATTGTACCGTTTATTTTTCCCTGCATTGCATTGGCAATGCCATCTTTTTCATTCAAACTGAATACCGCAAGGGGCATCTTGTTTTCCATACACATAATGGAAGCAGTCAGATCAATTACGCCAAGCTGCTTTTCTATCACTTCATTAATGGAAATCTTATCATATTTAACCGCACCCGGGTTCACCTTGGGATCGCTGTCATATACTCCGTCTATGGCTTTTGCAAGCAGGATACAGTCAGCATCCATCTCGATGGCGCGAAGTGCAATTCCCGTATCAGTGGAAAAATATGGATGCCCGGTGCCTCCGGCAAAGAATACCACCTTTCCTTCTGAAAAATACTGATTTGCCCTGTCTTTGGAAAACAACTCCGTCATGGCGCCACACTCAAATGGTGTCAGAATCCGGGTTTCCATTCCTGCATTCCTGAAAATTTCCGAAACATAAATGCAGTTCATAATAGTAGCAAGCATGCCAATCTGGTCTGCTTTTGTGCGGTCAATTGCATTACTGGTTCTGCCTCTCCAGAAGTTTCCTCCGCCTATGACAATTCCTAACTGAACGCCAGCTTCAACGGATATCTTAACCTGCCGTGCAACCTCTTTAACAGTGGCTTCTTCATAGCCTGTCTTACCGGAACCGGCAAGAGCTTCTCCACTGAGTTTTAATAATACACGTCTTGGATTCATAGCTTAAACTCTCCTGTACTTTTGTATTGTCTTAAAAGATTATAGCATACTTTTAGATGGTTGGAAAGAGGAAGTTTCCCAGCCGTAAGATTGTAAGCGCAACAAAAAACACCTGGATATTACATCCAGATGCTTTTCGTCTGTATATTAAAACTTATTCCATGGTAGCATACTGGAAGAACCAGAAGCCATATGGAGAATGCCATGTTCCTTTTAACTTCGGATTCTGTAACCAGAATTCATTGTAGTATGCAACAGGAGCAACTGCTGCGTCAGTAAGGATCATTTTCTCAGCCTCATGGAGTTTTGTATAATGCTCATCAAGATCTGCAGTAGAGTTAGCCTCATTCAGCAGTTTGTCAACTTCAGGATTGCTGTACTTTGCATTGTTGTTTCCACTTGTTGACATCATTAAATTAAGCATGTTGGATGGATCGTCGTAATCATATACCCAGCCATCACGTGCTGTCTGATAATCACCTGCACGACGGGTTGGTGTAAAGGTAGACCACTCAACTACCTTGATATCCATGTTAATTCCAAGTGTTTCTTTCCAGCAGCTCTGTAAATATTCTGCAACTGGTTTGTGATAACTTGCATCATTGATCATATATTCGAAAGTAGGGAATCCCTTGCCATCCGGATAACCGGCTTTTGCAAGTAACTCTTTTGCTTTCGCAACATCTGCTTCATGATTCTTTATATCAAAGGTGTCTCCGCCGTTGATTTCTCTTGTTACATCTTCAAAGAATTTTCCTTCTTTTGCATCGGTGATACCAGGTCCAACGAAGTTTGTAGCTGGAGAAAAGGTTCCCTGCATTACTGTATTTGCTACATAATCACGGTCAATAGCAAGGCTTAATGCCATACGAACATCAGGATTATTAAATGGTTCTTTCTGATTCTGGAAATCAACATAGTAAGTACCCATTAACGGTTCAACATGGAAATCTTCTTTTCCTCTTAAACCTGGTACTTCTTCTGTAGGAACATCCTTGATCAGAGCAACTTCACCTGTCTGGTAAGCGCTGTAAGATGCATTGGAATCTTCCATAAGAACGAATTTCAGAGTATTTACAGTAACTTTATCGGCACCCCAGTAATTTTCATTCTTAGCAAATGTCATATGAGAACCAGGTACCCATTCAATCATCTTGAACGGACCATTGGAAACATAAGTTTCAGGTTTTAATGTCCACTGATCGCCATTTGCCTCAACTGTGGCCTTCTGAACAGGAGACATGGTTGCATGTGTAACCAGCTTTGTGAAATAAACACAGGGAACAGCCAGTTCAACAACAAATGTCTTATCATCCGGAGCAGTCACTGCAAGTGCATCAGGATTTCCTTCTGTTGCTTCTTTATAGCCTTTCACATATCCTAACATATCAGCGCCATATGGAGCTGCTGTATTCGGATCTGCAATTCTCTTCCATGCATATACAAAATCATTGGCAGTTAATGGAGAACCATCACTCCATTTTAAGCCATCACGAAGATGGAATGTATAGGTAAGGCCATCCTCTGATACATCATAAGATTCGGCCTCTCCTGGGACAATCTTATTGTCCTGATCAACAATAAGCAGAGTTTCGAAAGCCTGTACAATAATGTTTGCACCATCAACAGCACTATTTAAAGCAGGATCAATGGTCTCGGGATCCGGTCCAATCTGCACCGCAAGATCAAGGCCTGTAGTTGTTCCTTCCGCGGGGGCTGCAGTCTCACCGTTTGCTGCTGCAGTTGTAGTGGCTTCTGCGCCAGTTGTGGGCTGAGCTGATTTACTGCCGCCGCAAGCGGTAAGTAATAAACCAGATGCCATAACTGCTGCCAATACAAGTGACATTTTTTTCATAGTTATTCCTCCTATAAAATTATTTTAATTAACGCAGTAGCACTTTATCCGGCTACTGCGCCAATTCATTTACTAAGCATAACATAAAAGCAGCAAAAGTTCAATCTAATTTTAATTCACTTTATCCAGATGATGGCAGGCAGCGTAATGTCCGGAGGAGACTTCCTTCCATTCCGGTTCCTGTGCCGCACAGAGCTCATCCGCATAAGGGCAGCGGGTACGGAACCGGCAGCCGGATGGCGGATTTACGGGACTTGGCACATCTCCTTCCAGCATAATTCTCTTCGATTTCCGGCTTGCTTCCGGATCTGCAATCGGAATTGCTGATATCAGACTCTTCGTATATGGATGAACGCTGTGGAAAGTAAGCTCATAACTGTCAGCAAGCTCTACCATCTTTCCTAAATACATAACTCCGATACGGTTAGAGATATGCTTTACTATAGAAAGGTCATGAGCAATAAACAAATAGGTTAAGCCTCTCTCTTCCTGTAACTGTTCAAACATATTTACTACCTGGGCCTGAATGGAAACATCCAGTGCAGATACAGGTTCGTCACAGACAATAAACTGTGGATCTACAGCCAGTGCACGGGCAATTCCCACACGCTGCCGCTGACCGCCTGAAAATTCGTGAGGATAACGGTTTGCATGTTCGGAATTTAATCCAACTGTGGAAAGAACAGAAATAATCTGCTCCTGGCGTTCTTTTTTATTGGCCGCCAGATGATGAATGTCAATTGCTTCACCGATAATATCTCCTACTGTCATACGGGGATCCAGACTTGCATAAGGATCCTGGAAAACGATCTGCATTTTCTGACGGTATGGAAGCATATTGACCTTCGTAATATCTTTTCCTTCAAAATAGATCTTTCCTTCTGTTGGTTCATAAAGACGCAGCAGGGTTCGTCCCGTTGTTGTCTTTCCACAGCCGGATTCTCCTACAAGTCCCAGAGTTTCTCCTTTTTTTATGCCAAATGAAACATTATCAACAGCCTTAACCACTTTCTTTTCCAATAATTTGCCACCGGCAACAGGGAAGTACTGCTTTAAATTTTCAACTTCTACCAGATATTTTTGGTCCATTATGCGTCTCCCTTCTGCGCCTGTTGTTTTTCAAATTCCTGTTTTTGCATCAGCCAGCAGGCACTGTAATGAATTTCAGATATATCTGTATAAGGCGGCATTTCACGAAGACAAATCTTCATGCAGGATCTGCAGCGGGGTGCAAACGGACAGCCAGCGGGAGGATTAAGCATATCCACAGGACTTCCTTCAATAGGGATCAGCTTGCTGTGCTCTTTTTCAGTCAGTTTCGGGATGCTGCGGATCAGACCTTTTGTATATTCATGACATGGATTGTAGAAAATATCATTGGCATCTCCATACTCCACCACTTTTCCTGCATACATAACAGCAATGCGGTCACACATGTTGGCAACAACACCCAGATCGTGAGTGATCATGATAATTGCCATGCCAAGCTTTTCCTTTAACTCCATCATAAGTTCCAAAATCTGCGCCTGTATCGTAACATCAAGAGCAGTTGTCGGCTCATCCGCAATCAGAAGCTTTGGCTCACACGCCAGCGCAATAGCAATCATAACCCTCTGGCGCATTCCGCCAGACAATTCATGAGGATACTGCTTAAGACGCTTCTCCGGCTCATTGATACCAACCAGAGTCAGAAGCTCTTTTGCTCTTTCCCTTGCCTGCTGGGAGTTTTTATTTGTGTGAAGCTTAACAACCTCACAAATCTGGTTGCCAATTGTATACACCGGATTTAAGCTGGTCATTGGATCCTGAAAAATGATTGATATTTCATTTCCACGGATCTTACGCATTTCTTTTTCCGTCATCTGATCAATCTGATGTCCGTTAAACTGAAGGGAGCCTCCCAGCAAACGACCAGGATATGCTGTAAGTCCCATCAGACTGTAGGCAGTTACAGATTTTCCGGATCCTGATTCTCCTACAATTCCCAGTACTTCCCCTTCACGTAAATGAAAGGAAACATTATTTAAAGCCTTAACTTCCCCTGCCGGAGTAAAGAAAGAAAGACGTTCATTCTCAATATTAACTAAATATTCACTCATCGTTTCTTCCCTCCTTTAATCTTTCAGTTTCGGATCGAATGCATCCCGAAGACCGTCACCTAACAGATTGAAACTTAAAATAATAACTGAAATCATCAGTGCCGGAGCAAACAAACGGTGAGGATAACTCTGCAGACCATTTAATGCAGCACTTGCAAGACTTCCCAGTGAAGGCATGGGCGCAGCCACTCCAAGACCAAGGAAGCTTAAAAAGCTCTCAGTAAATATGGAAGAAGGAATCTGAAGCGTTGTAGTTACAATCAATGTACCAATACAGTTGGTAAGCAGATGCTTTTTAATAATATGAGCACTGGAAGCTCCCAGAGCTCTTGCTGCAGTTACATATTCCTGCTCTTTTAAAATAAGAATCTGGCTTCGTACAATACGTGCCATACCAACCCAGTAAAGCAGGGCAAATACAACGAAAATACTGATCAGGTTAACGCCGATTACCTGAATCCATTGAAAACCCGGTTTTTGAGCCAAAGCTTTTAACGGCTGATCAAAGGCCACAGATAAAAGTACAATGATTAAAATATCAGGAACTGTGTAAATCATATCAACAATCCGCATCATAATCATATCCACCCATCCTCCGAAGAAACCGGCAACGGAACCGTAAAGAGAACCGATCAGTAAGATTATGGCAGAAGCGACAAGACCGACAATCAGGGAAACTCTGCTTCCCATCATAACGCGGACTGCATAGTCACGTCCTAAGTTATCTGTTCCTAAAACATGAGGAAATACACTCTCCCCCGCATCCATAGAAGCAAGTTCTTTCACCGAATACTGCATAGGAGCTAAATTCTCACTTCCGCGAATCTGCTGTTCATAGCTGTATGGATATAACTGAGGTATTACAAATGAAAGTATAAATACAATGACAATTACGACTATACTGACCATCGCAATTTTATTTTTCTTCAGACGTCTGATTCCGTCTTTCCAGAATCCTACACTTTTCCGCATGACAGTAAGGCTTTCTTTTTCCGCATCACTGGCAAGGAGAAAGTCTTCCACATTTAACTGTAATGATAATTTATTCTTTGGCATCCTCTTTCTCCTTTCTCTTACTTCAGATTGATACGTGGATCAATGAATTTATAAGCGACATCAACCAGCACATTCATTACAACCATCAAAGAAGCAAGGAAAATTGTAGTACCCATAATAAGAGGATAATCACGTCCTGTAATGGAACCAATAAATTCAGATCCTAGCCCTGGAATGGTAAATATTTTCTCAACAATAAAGCTACCTGTTACTGTGTAAGCCAGCAGCGGTCCTAAATATGTAACCACTGGAAGAATGGCATTACGAAGTGCATGCTTGAAAATACTCACCAGCTGGGAAAGACCTTTTGCACGGGCTGTTCTCATATAATCCTGTCCCATGACATCCAGCATGGAAGAACGCATCAGTCTTGCAATGTAGGATGATGGGTAAAGAGCAAGTGCCATGACGGGCATAATATAATTCTTCCATGATCCAAGCCCAAACGTAGGTAAAAGACCCAACTTTAAGCTGAGAACATACATAAGTATGGTACAGACCACAAAACTTGGAACTGCAATTCCACAGGTACTGAATACGATAATGATATTATCAACGATTGTCCCCCGTTTGAACGCAGCAATACTTCCAAGGGGTACGCCAATCAATACTGCTGCCAGAATTGCCATTCCTCCGATTCTTGCGGATACAGGGAATTTTGAGCCAATTATCATGTTTACAGTACGTCCACGCTGCTTAACACTCAAACCTAAGTCTCCCTGCAGAATATCTTTCATATAAGTTACATACTGTTCACTCAATGGTTTATCCAGACCATATTTTTCATTTAATGCCGCCTGGGCCTGTGGGCTGATTGCCTTTTCTGACATGAATGGTCCTCCTGGCACCATGTTCATGACAAAAAATGTTACCGTAGCAACAGCAAAAATTGTTATAATCGCCATAGCAATACGTTTTATAATATATTTAGCCACTCTCATCAACTCCTTTTGTTGTAATGTCCGTCCGGCTGGAAACATATGTCAATCGGAAACGGACACTGTTTGAATAGAAAAATCCCATGGATACCCATGGGATTCCCCCCAGAATCCTGTTACAGTTTTATTGCATCTGTCTTGCAACTTCTTCTGCAAAGTTCTCTTCTTTCTTCTCAAGACCTTCGCCTGTTTCGAAGCGTACGAATTTTCTGACTTCTACTTTTCCGCCGACTTCTTTAGAAACCTGCTCTAAATACTTGCCAACTGTTAAGTCTCCGTCTTTTACGTAAGCCTGGTCTACCAGACAGAACTCTTTTAATTCCTTATTCAAACGGCCAACAATCATCTTCTCAAGAATGGAATCTGGCTTGTCAGGATTTTCATTCTTAGCCTGAACCTTTAAGATTTCCATTTCATGATCAATGAATTCCTGAGAAATCTCGTCTCTCTTTACATACTTTGGAGTTAAAGCAGCGATCTGCATTGCAATATTCTTTAACGCTTCCTTAACTGTATCATTTACTACTTCTGCACCAGCTTCAATCAGAACACCGATTCTTCCGCCGCCATGTATATAGTCAACAACTACACCATCAGTTGTAATCTTTTCAAATCTTCTGATATTCATATTCTCGCCAATAACAGAGATCTGGCTGGATAAAGCCTGCGCTACTGTTAATGAGCTGTCACTGATCCATGACTCAGCCATGAATGCATCCATATCCTTTGCTTCAGTAGCAAGAACCTGGGAAACCACGTCAGCTACATATCCCTGGAACTGAGCGTTCTTGGCAACGAAATCTGTCTCACTGTTTACTTCTACGATCGCTCCGGATTTTCCGTCTTCACTTACTACAGTTGTAACAACACCTTCTGCAGCAATTCTTCCTGCCTTTTTAGATGCAGCTGCAAGTCCTTTTTCTCTTAAGAACTCAACTGCCTTGTCCATATCACCGTCAGTCTCTGCAAGTGCTTTCTTACAATCCATCATACCTGCACCGGTTAACTCTCTTAATTCTTTTACCATTCCAGCTGTAACTGCTGCCATTTGTTTTCCCTCCATCATCGATTAAACGTCATTGATATTGCAAAAGGTCTGTTCATAAAAATATGCTCCGACCCGCCATACAGCAGACCGAAGCATACATTCGTCTGAATCTTAAGCTTCTACAGTCTCTTCTAACTCCTGAGCTGCTTCTGCTTCCTCAGCTACTGCCTCGCCCTGGTTTGCTTCGATTACTGCGTCTGCCATCTTGGATACAATTAACTTGACAGC
>JAEWPQ010000232.1 GCA_023460575.1 Bacillota bacterium | reverse complement strand
ATATATCTCCATGCTGGACTATTATCTGAAAATCCATGAAAACTAAAGAACCGCCCTGGTACTGAACAGTATGCCGGGTGGTGTGGGAGGTCGGGAGAATTATTCAATTCTCCCTCCTACCCGATTGTTCTTATTGGTAAATTGCTATTTACTTAATTCAAACGGAACTGCTGATACTCCTTCTTCCCCCTCGTAGAAAAGGCTGAGTATCAGCATAATAAATAATTTTATCTATCGGAAAATCCATCATAGGAAATAAACAAAATATGGAAAGAAACTGCTTGGAACTGAAACGTAAGATATCTGATGGGATTCAGGTGCAGAGTATCAGACGAAAAACTCCAAATACAGTTACAATAGTAAAGGCCAGCTAATCCAACAGGAAGATCCAGGAAATGCAAAGAAGGACTATACTTATGACATATATGGAAACCGCCTGTCCTTTCAACTGACCCGTGAAGGAAGCGCCAGTTCGGAGGTTAGTCTTTATTATATCTATGATGACTTATACCGTTTAAAACAGGTGAGAAAAAATAGCGTTGCCGGAGAGATGCTGGCGGAGTACGAATATGATGAAAAAGGCAACCGAAAAACCCTTCGCTACCCGCAGATTGGTATGGAAACCATCTACATGTATAATGATGCCAACAGGGTAATATCTCTGGAGAATAAACGGCAGGGAACCGTAATTTCTGCATGGCAATACAGCTATGATGTGGATGGGAACATTCTTAGCAAGATTAACAAAGCAGGTCCCAAACCAGTAACAATTGCTTATTGCTATGACCGGTTAGGTCGTCTGATAGAAGAAGATTATTCTGGTTGGAAGCGAACACTTTATACCTATGACGCCTATTCCAACCGCATAAAAATGATGGTGGAAGGAAGAACAAAGGATGAGCTGGTAAGTGTCACCAGCTATGAGTATGGTTTGAACAACCGGCTGGAAAAGGAAATAAAAAAGCGGGGGAAAACAACAGAAACTTATCAATACCGTTACGATGATAATGGGAATGAAACTTTTCGGATTTGGGAGAAAACATCCCCAACCCCTGACTATCCGGGAAATGTTAAGTTATCAGGAAGTTTTAAAAATGAACCACCGACAGTTTATGAATGGAGACATTATGATGGATTCAACCAACTGAGCCGGATAAACCAGGATGACAAAGAGATTACATATCAGTACCGGGGGGATGGTCTGCGTCACAGCGTTGAGGTGAGGAAATTAACCGAAAGCCAGAGTAAAATAAACTTGTATTACTGGGATGGAACCAATATCGCAGCGGAGCAGACTGACAACGAAAAGCTCAGAACCTATTTAAGAGGGATCAATCTAATTGCATGTGAAATAGATCGTGTGGTATACTATTATATATTTAATGAACATGGTGATGTAGCCCAATTGTGGAGTCTATGCGAAGTGTGTAACGCTTCGTATGAGTATGATGCTTTTGGGGTGGAGAGAAACTCAGATAAAGACGATAAGAATCCGTTTCGCTATTGTGGGGAGTACATAGACTTAGAAACGAATACTTATTATCTACGAGCAAGAGGTTATAGACCAGAATTAGGCCGTTTTCTTGTTGAGGACAGCGTCGAAAGAGTCACGCGGAAAATGCCGAATAAACAGGAAATCACAGATCCTTTAAGTTTGAATAAGTATACCTATTGCCACAATAATCCTGTATTTTACACTGATCCAACCGGTCATTTTCCACTCTTGGTTGTTACAGCTTTAGTTGGTTTAGTTGCTGGTGCACTTGCAGGTGGAATATCATCAGCCATTCAAGGTAAATTTTCATGGACTGCAGTTGCCAAAGGAGCTGCAATTGGTGCGACCGTTGGTCTGACCGGAGGAGGGTTACTTGCATATGCAGTGACTGGCAGTGCCCTGGCATCAACTGGAGCAGTTGCATCAGGTCTTGGATTTGGCATAGCAACAGCGGGCCCCACTGGAGCAGCAGGTTTTGGGCAGGCTAGGCAGTTACTGCAGGCACAACAAATGAGGATCACACAGGGAGCAGGTAATGGTCTAGTAAAGGAAGGCTTAGGGCAGATATCAGGTAAATTATATAATGTTACGCAATCTGATATTAATGCTATAACAAGGCATTTATCCGGTGAACTCAGTGCCCCTGAAAACACTGCTATGATTAACAGATTACAGAACGCTTTAAATTCAGGACAATCAATTACTGGTGCAGATGCCAGTTTCTATCTGCATGAGCTAAAAGAAATACAATTAATGCAAGGCGGCATGATGCAAACCGCTGCACATAAAGCAGCAATAAATCATTATGGAGTTTCTCCTTTTAGCACTTATCATCCAGATGTTATTAAAATAATGCCAGAGGCTTTTAACTCAAGTTGGTTTAATTTTTGGGGAATCGGCAAGTAGGAGGTAAAATGATTAATACAATCGAACTAAAAAACGGGAAAATAAAATATTGGATTGGTGAGATGCCCATAATAAATATCACTAATAGCTTGAGCATTGAAGAAAATATTCAAGTACATTGTGATAGATCAGATACGAACACCAAAGCTGCATTAGAGGTATTTTTACACAGAAATGCCAGTTATTATGGCCTTTTAGGGGTGGAGTATTTTCCATCAACAGATTCTGATAATTTGAAAATTATATTCAATTATACGAACGAAAATGGGGCGGAGTATATAGATACAATCCTTGAATATGATGAAAAAGTGTTTATGGGGCTAACAGAAGAATATCTAAGTTACACACAAAAAAGGATCAAAACATATCTTAGCAAAAAAGATAAAATTCAAGGAGGGATACTAAATTTTACTGTTGCAGCAAATAGTGAAATAGGCTCTAGCCCAAATCTCTTTAGTACGTTATCAGAAATGTTGGTTGAACTAATTGTAAAAATGAACTCAAATGAGAATAATGATGATTTAGACAACGTAATTAATGATATTTTTTATTCTTCAAGTTTGTTTATGAAACAAAATTAAGATTATTATTAACAGCCCCAGATCAGTTCATTTTGATTTGAGGCTGTTGTTAATTAGGTTTATCTTTTTTAATCTTAATAGAAACTGAGGGAGGAAAACAAATCGTCCTCTTGGAGATGAAATTAATCATGAAGACTGGCTAATCCGCTGGGAAGAACCGGGAAATACCTGGAAGGATTCATGGACTCTCTTTTTTTACTTACAAAAGGTCTTTTTTATATTCCAAAACTTTTTAAGCTGATCAATATATGATAAATTAATATCAAAGTTTTCAGGCGATCATATCAACTTAAAAACTGTTATTGACAGCAAAAAAAGTGAGGAGAATGTTATGAAAAAAGGAAAATTCGTAGGGCTTGCCGTGATGGCGGCCGCTGCTGCAGCTGTAATTGCATTGTCTGGTCCGATTTATACCAGTCTGGATAAGTCAGGGAAAAAGAATGTTCAGGAAGCAGCGGCAGAAGGCAGGAATGATAACGAAAAAGAAAAGCAGGCGGACATTGTTATTATCGGCGCAGGGGGAGCCGGTATGACAGCAGCTGTTGAAGCGGTCCAAAAAGGAGCCACTAATCTTGTTGTATTGGAAAAAATGCCGATTACAGGAGGAAATACTGTCCGCGCCACTGGTGGCCTAAATGCGGCTGAAACACCGTATCAAAAAGCAGAAGGAATAGAGGATTCCGTTGAACTGTTTGTGGAAGACACCATGAAAGGCGGGAAAAATTTAAATGATCCGAAGCTTGTTCAGGTGATGGCGGAGCAGTCTGCAGATGCCGTTACATGGGTTAATGAAATAGGCGGAGATTTATCCGTAGTAGGTCAGTTCGGCGGAGCCAGTGTTAAGAGAATCCACCGCCCGTCCGATACTTCCGCAGTGGGTCCCATGCTTGTAAATGCGCTTAATGCAAAGCTGAAGGAACTGGATGTACCTGTATTTTTAGAGACGGAAGCAGTACATATTTTGCTGAGTGAAGATGGTGCTGTGCAGGGAGTACAGGCAGTAACAAAGGGCGGCGAGCCTTATACGATCTCCTGCAAAGCTGTGATTTTAGCAACGGGAGGATTTGGAGCCAATTCTGAGATGGTGGTGAAATACAAAAAGGATCTTGACGGATTTTGCACCACCAACCACTCCGGTGCTACCGGTGATGGAATTGTCATGGCTGAGGAACTGAAGGCAGGACTTGTGGATATTGATCAGATCCAGACCCACCCAACAGTTAATCCGGATACAACTACCATGTATACAGAAGGTGTCCGAGGAAACGGAGCAATTTTAATCAACCGGTCAGGAAAGCGTTTTGTCAATGAGCTGGAAACAAGAGATGTGGTTTCGGAGGCTATCTTAAATCAGGAGGGCAAAACCTGTTTCATGGTATTTGACCAGTCAGTAAGGGAAAGCTTATCCGCAATTGAAAAATATATTGGTCAGGGCATTATTACCCAGGCAGATACACCGGAGGAACTGGCAGAAGCCATCGGTGTTGATAAGGATCAGCTGAAAGCGACACTGGAACAGTATGCAAAATACCAGGCAGAGGGTAAGGATACAGAATTCGGAAGAGAAAGTATGGAAGTTCCGTTAAGTAAGCCGCCTTACTATGCGGGACTGTCTGCACCTGCTGTACATCATACCATGGGCGGAGTTAAGATTGATCCATCCACCCAGGTGTTAAAAGAGGATGGCAGTGAAATACCGGGACTTTTTGCAGCCGGAGAGGTAGTTGGTGGAGTTCACGGAGCAAACCGGCTGGGAGGAAACGCAGTGACTGATATTGTGGTTTTCGGAAGACTGGCAGGAAGTGCAGCTTATGACTATGTTGCTGCAAATGGCGGTTTCACTGAGAAAACCATGAAGTTAGCAGAAGAAGGAGATGCAGCACAGCCGGAAGTAAAGGGGAACTATAAGGATGGAACCTATACCGGAACCGGTAAAGGAAATAACGGAGACATAACTGTAGAGGTTGTGGTGAAAGACGGAAGTGTGACTGCCATAGAACTTACCGAGCATCATGAGACTCCGGGAATCTATGAGGCAGCAGAGAAAACTGTCACTTCATCCATTATCAGAACACAAAGTACTTCTGTAGACGGGGTGTCAGGTGCGACCAACTCTTCTAAGGGAATCAAAGAGGCGGTTACGGCTGCTCTTGAAAAGGCAAAATAAACCCGAATTATGATAGCAGTTATAATAGCGCTGGAACTTTTCCGGCGCTATTTTTAAATGTCTTTTTCGGACAGAATTTACATTTTTACAAATCGAATGAAAATTATATTTGAACTATTTACTCTTCAACGTTATAATAGAAAAAATATATTTCACGGATGCTAATGTTATATGGGCATAAGGAAAGGGATTAGAATGAAAACGGTCAGAGTGAGAGATGTGGTCATTGGAGAAGGCGTGCCAAAGGTATGCGTGCCTATCGTGGAAACAAAAGTAAATGATGCAGTATTGTCTGCCGGGAACTTAAAAGCCGCGGGTGCCGATGTGGCGGAATGGCGGATTGACTGGCTGGATGATGCACATGATATCAGTAAAGTTGTGGAAGCGGCAGGCTGTATCCGAAAAGCCCTTGAGGAGGTTCCTCTTCTTGCAACCTTCAGGACTGCAGGGGAAGGGGGAGAAAAGGAAATCAGTGTGCAGCAGTATATTGATTTATATCTCGCTCTTATACGTTCCGGTGATGTAGACCTGATTGATGTGGAACTGTTTTTTGATGAAGAAGCCGGTAGGATACTGGTGGAAGAAGCTCACAAAGAGGGCGTCTGTGTCATCGCCTCCAATCATGATTTTTTGAAAACACCGGAGAAGGAGGAATTGTTTCGCCGTGTGAAACTGATGATTGAGCTGGGCGCAGACATCCCTAAAATTGCGGTGATGCCGCAAAATGTTGAGGACGTAATGGTACTTCTGACAGCAACTTATGAGATGTCACGTTATATTTCGGACCGCCCCATAATTACCATGTCCATGTCAAAAGAGGGTGTGATCAGCCGGTTCTCCGGTGAGTTTTTTGGATCTGCACTGACTTTTGCTGCAATTGGAAAAGAATCGGCACCGGGGCAGGTTGAAGCTGGAAACTTAAAGAAGTTACTCAGTCAGATCCACGATATTATTTCATAATTATGCCGCTTATGGGTGGATTTGCTTTGATAAAAAAGGATCTTGACAAATAAAAAGAAACCTCATATACTAAAAACTAACTTCATATACAAGAAAAAGCATTGATAAGAACAAGTAACAGTACGAAGGACCAGACAGAAAGCAGCCGGTTGATGAGAGGCGCATGGAAAACGGACTGTGAATACATCTTTGAGCTTCGCTCCCAAAGGTTTCAAGGCCCGGTAGGCGGCGACGGATTCCTGCACCCGTTATTGTGCTAGAGTATCAGATCAGTACTCGAAGAGATAAGCAGCGTGAGCTGTTTATAAAAAAAGGTGGTAACGCGAGATTTTAACCTCGTCCTTTTAATGGGACGGGGTTTATTTTTTTATGTAAAGGAGAATTGGAATGACAATCTACGAAGAACTGAAAGCCAGAGGGCTGATTGCCCAGGTGACCAATGAAGAAGAGATCAGCAAAATGGTTAATGAAGGAAAGGCAGTATTCTATATTGGATTCGACCCGACAGCAGACAGTCTGCATGTGGGACATTTTATGGCGCTGTGTTTAATGAAACGTCTGCAGGCGGCAGGCAATAAACCTATCGCCTTAATCGGCGGAGGAACCGCTATGATTGGCGATCCTTCCGGAAGAAGCGACATGCGTCAGATGATGACAGTGGAAACCATCGCTCATAACTGTGACTGCTTTAAAAAGCAGATGAGCCGTTTTATTGACTTCTCTGAAGGAAAAGCCATGATGGTAAATAATGCTGACTGGCTGATGGATTTAAACTACGTTGATTTTCTTCGTGAAATCGGTCCCCATTTCTCCGTAAATCGTATGCTCAGTGCAGAATGCTACAAACAGCGCATGGAAAAAGGATTAAGCTTCCTGGAATTTAATTACATGATCATGCAGAGCTACGATTTTTACGAGCTGTTCCAGCGCTATGGCTGCAACATGCAGTTCGGCGGTGATGACCAGTGGAGCAACATGCTTGGCGGAACCGAGCTGATCCGCAGAAAGCTTGGTAAAGATGCCCATGCCATGACAATCACCCTTCTGTTAAATTCCGAAGGCAAAAAGATGGGAAAAACCCAGTCAGGCGCTGTGTGGCTTGATGCAGAGAAGACTTCTCCTTTCGATTTCTTCCAGTACTGGAGAAATATTGCCGACGCTGATGTATTAAAGTGTCTGCGTATGCTAACCTTCCTTCCATTAAGCCAGATTGATGAGATGGACAGCTGGGAAGGCAGCCAGTTAAACGAGGCAAAGGAAATCCTGGCTTATGAGCTGACCAAGCTGGTACATGGGGAAGAAGAGGCAGAGAAGGCGAAAAAGAGCGCAAGAGAGCTGTTTACAGGCGGCAATGCAGAAAACATGCCTGTATGTGAGCTGGGAGAAGCAGATTTTACAGAGGGAAGTGTTGACATCTTAACCATTCTCCAGAAATCAGGCCTGGCACCCTCCCGTTCAGAAGCCAGACGGAATGTGGAACAGGGCGGAGTTACCGTAGATGGAGATACGGTGAATGATGTAAAAGCTTCTTATACCAGGGAACAGCTTGCTGGTGGTGCAGTTGTAAGACGCGGTAAGAAGAAATTCGTGAAGGTTATTGCAAAATAAAAATGTCATGCTCTCTTTCAGACTGGTAAAATAATTCACCTATTTACCAGAAAGAGAGCATTTTCTCTTCCGGATTCAATATGGATCAAAAGACGGGCGCTTATTGCAGCCATCTTTTGATCTTTTTTTGTATATAGGCTTTATAGCATTAGAAATCGTTAAAGGATTCAAAAAGTTTCAGTTTATGCGATAAAAACGGACGTATTTTGGTAAAAAGTATCTTTTGTTCCCGGTATGATTGATATTTACCTGTTTACTGCTTATTATAAGTCTTACAGTTAGAAACAGAAAGTAACCCAATGATCGGCGATGAACAATAATTATCATATTAAAAAAGGAAAATCATGTGGTGGAGTTTAGATTTAATCATAAGTATAATGAATTCATACAAATATGGAGGTGATGTAAGTGATAAATAATCTTGAACAAATTGTCATGGAGCTGGTGGTGAATGGCGGGAATGCCAGGAGTATGGCAATGAAGG
Organism: Bacillota bacterium; assembly: GCA_023460575.1. Classification (GTDB taxonomy): domain Bacteria; phylum Bacillota; class Clostridia; order Lachnospirales; family Lachnospiraceae; genus Lacrimispora. The sequence continues at coordinate 7,437 of JAEWPQ010000232.1, read as the reverse complement.
CAATCACCGCTGCACAGAGTAAAAACTATGATCTTGCTGCAGAGAATATTGAGCAATGCAACATAGCTCTCAACAGAGCCCATGAGTTTCAAACCGGGATACTTCAGGCTGAGGCCGGAGAAAGTGGCCAGACCCCGATCAGTTTGATTATGGTTCACGGTCAGGATCATTTAATGAATGCAATTACAATACGGGATCTGGCAATTCAGATGATTGAAATGTACAAAGTAATTTACAAAGAAAAGGAGGAATAATAATGATTTATATTACTCTCGTTTGCAATATGGGTATGTCAACCAGTATGTTAATGAACAAAATGCTTAAAAGCGCAAAAGAACGGTCTTTGGAGGTGGATATTGTGGCTATGGCAGACAGTAATCTTCCAAGTTCTGATCGTCATACAGATATACTTCTTTTGGGTCCTCAGCTGTCTTTCATGCTGGAAGGATTCAAAGAAAGGTACAAAGATAAGATTCCTTATATAACAGTTGTTAATCAAATGGATTATGGAATGATGAATGGAGAAAAGGTTCTGGATGATGCTCTTGCTATGCTGAGTTGATCCATAAGAAGAGGCGTTCAGAGTGAAAAAGGGAGGAGCTTATGAATCGTGAGATTACAGAAATCCTGAGTCTGCTTACTGAGAATACTTACAAGACTGCGGCTCAGTTGGCTGATACCGTTTTAGCACATGAAAAAACTGTACGTACTCGAATCAAAGAACTTAATAGAATTCTGGAATCCAATGGAGCCTCCATTGTGTCAAAGCAAAAATATGGGTATCGTCTGTTGGTTCACGATTTAGAGTTATATACATCATTCTGTTCTTCCTTAGGGGAGAGCGGATACCAGATGCTCCCATCGAATTCTGAGGAGCGTGTCAATTACATGTTGGAATATCTTTTAAATCATTCTAATTATGTAAAACTGGAATACTTTGTTGAAATTTTATATGTATCACGCAATACAATAACCGCTGATATCAAGAAGGTTGAGTATATTCTTCATTTTTATCATATAGATCTTGCCAGAAGACCTAATTATGGGGTTAAGGCGGTTGGAAGTGAATTTGACAAACGTATATGCATGGCGAATCATTTTCTAAAAGCAAACCTGTCTTTTAAGAATGATAAAAAGAAACACGACGAGCAGCAGACAGTGTCGCTGATTTTGCAGAGCGTTCTTTGTAAGAATTCACTTCGTATTTCAGAAATCGCTTTTCAGGCATTGACAATGTGCCTTTATTTTGGGGTTAAGAGAATCCAGATGGGAAATCACATAGAGGCGGATGGTATTGGCAGTAAGGTGGATAGTGTAAACGGCAGGATGGATATTGATGTCAGGATAATGGAGGTGGCTGCTTTAGCAGCAGTTGAAGTCGAAACCCAATTTTCTATTAAATTACCAGAGGAAGAAGTTGGGTACATTGCAGTTCTTCTGGCGGGGACTGTATTATCTGATATTGACTTGCCCATTAATAAAAACCTGGAAATTACTCATTTCATAGATGATCTGTCAATGCAGATGATATTGCGTGTGCGCGAGGGTTTTAAACTGGATTTTTTAGATAATTTTGATTTGCGTATGTGTCTCAACAAACATATGGTTCCTTTCAATATTCGCATGCTTTATGGTATCCCTCTAAAGAATCCGATTCTGGATAATGTAAAAAAGGAATACCCGTATGCGTATAATCTGGCAGCCCATGCATGTACTGTTTTAAATGAACATTACGGTGTGAATATACCGGAAGAGGAAATCGGATATTTTGCTCTTTTGTTTCAATTCGCTCTTGAGAAGCAGGAGAAAAAGATACAGAAAAAAAACATTCTTATTGTTTGTTCATCGGGAGTTGGAAGTTCACAATTATTTATCCACCGATACAGACAGATGTTTGGAAAGTATGTGGATCAAATTCGGGAATGTACCGTCCTGGAAGTTGCGGCATATGATTATTCCGATATTGATTATTTATTCACTACGGTACCACTGGATGTGCCGGTACCGGTACCAGTTTTTGTAGTGAGCCTGTTTTGGGACAGGGAAGACTTCGCCACTGTTCATAAATTGTTTGAACAGGATGATACAAAGGTGATTCAGAAATTTTTTGTTCCTGAACATTTTTATAATAATATACAATTGCAGAGCAGGGAGGAAGTAATACGTTTTCTATGCGATGCTGCAAATCAGCATTTTGCATTACCAGAAGATTTCTATGAATCAGTTATGAAACGTGAATTTCTCGGACAGACGGATTTTGGCAATCTTGCCGCCATCCCACATCCATTCACTATCATGACGGATAAAAGCTTCGTTATAGTTGGTATATTAAAAGAACCGATTCGGTGGGGACACAATGATGTGCAGATCGTATTCTTAGTATCTATCTCTAAAGCGGGTGACAAGAATATTGAAGATTTTTATCAGCTGATAACAAACCTGTTATTTAGTACCGAAAAGATAAATCAGTTAATAGATGAGCCAAATTTCGATCACCTGGTAAAATTGCTGAAAGATTCTGCTGAATAATCTGGTACTGTGATAAGCGCTTTAAGTTACTATTGTTTTAGCAAAAGAAAAATAATTGTGAGGTGGGAAAATGGATAAGTTGACAAACTGGGTACAACAAGTATTAGTCGGTAAAATGAATAAAGTTACTAATTCTCGCTATTTTCAGTCAATAAAATATGGTTTTTTGGCAATTATGCCCCTAACTATCATAGGATCAATTTTTATGCTCATTACTGATTTTCCGATTCCTGGCTATGCCGAATGGATGTCCGGTATATTTGGTAAAGACTGGATGGATTATATTTCTCCGGCTTATCGGGCTACTTTTAATATTATGGGATTGGTATTTTCCGGTACCATGTCTTATAAACTGGCGGAACGATACGAGATGGATAAACTGACATCTCTGGTATTGGGGATTGTTGCTTACGTTGTGGTAATTCCTAAAACGGTAGTTTCTGAATCAGGTGAAATTATCAGCAGAGTGATGTCATTTGAATGGACAGGAACGAAAGGAGTTATTGCTGCGTTAATAATGTCTATTATTTCAGTGGAAATTACCCGATTTTGTATCCGTAAAAATATTATAATTAAAATGCCTGACAGCGTTCCGCCTATGATAAGTAATGCTTTCAGTGCTTTAATTCCGGGATTTCTAATTGTATTTACAGCTTTAATTTTTAATGGAATCGGAGTCAGAATATCAGGTTCATTCCCTCAGCTGCTTTATTCTATTATTCAGGTTCCGTTACAGGGAATTATTGGTTCTCCAATAGCGATTATAATAGTAGCCGGATTAAATGGTCTGTCCTGGTGGTTTGGCATTCATCCTACAGTTGTCAATTCCATGCTCTATCCTATTTTGTATGCAAATGCAGATGCAAATCAGGTATTAGCAGAAGCTGGTAATTTGTCTATACAGACAGGTCATATTGGCACGGTACAGATGTTAGATCAGATTGGCACCATCGGGGGAGCTGGTTTAACCATAGGATTTGTGCTGAGTATGTTTCTGGTCAGGCGTTCTTCCCGAATGAAGGCAATGTTAAATGTATCTCTGATTCCATCTTTTTTTAATATTAATGAGCCGATTATTTTTGGAGTCCCGGTAATTTTCAATCCATTGTTTTTAATACCCATAACACTGGCTCCGATTGTTTCAGTAATCATTGCTTACGTATCAATTGCAATTGGATTCATGCCGATGTTTGCTGCCAGACAGGCTCCATGGGCTATGCCGATTATCTTTTCGGGATTTGCTGTTTCCGGCTGGCAATGTGCTGTGACTCAAGTCGTGGCGGTTTTAGCATCTACGCTTATTTACTATCCTTTTGTTAAAGTGTTGGACCAGCAGTATTGCAAAGAGGAGAATCAGGGAAATCTTAGTGCTTAGCCATATTAATGGGAATTGGAGTGTGTAAATGATGTTGAAGAAAACGTATGATTTTGACCAGGTTATCAATCGCAAAAATACTGACAGCCTAAAATATGACTTTGTTCTTGAAAGAGGAAAACCAGAGGACATTCTTCCTCTATGGATAGCTGATATGGATTTTAGGATACCTGATGAAATTGTGGCTGCCCTTCACGACCGGGTGGATCAAGGTATATTCGGCTACACTGAGACTAGAGACAGGTACTTTGAGGCAGTTCGTTATTGGCTGGAGAAGAGGCACGGTTGGATTGTGGAAAAAGAATGGCTGGTTAAGAGTCCTGGAGTTGTATTTGCTCTGGCAATGGGAGTGAGAGCTTTTACCGAACCTGGAGACGGCGTATTGATTCAGCAACCGGTATACCAGGTCTTTGACAAAGTCATAAGGGAGAATGACAGAGTCATTATTGATAATACACTTGTTCTCGGAGAAGACGGGAAATACCATATGGATCTTGAAGATTTTGAAGAAAAAGCAGTACAGCATCATGTTAAATTATTTTTATTATGCAATCCTCATAATCCGGGTGGAGTAGTATGGAGCAAGGACGAACTTGAGAAGCTGGGGGATATTTGCATTAGAAGAGACATTATTATAATCAGTGATGAAATACATCAGGATTTTGTATACAGGGGGAGACATCAGGTATTTGCAAATATAAATGATGGATTGAAAGATAGAACGATAACTTGCACTGCTCCAAGCAAGACTTTTAATCTCGCGGGATTGCAGGCAGCTAATATTTTTATTCCAAATGCCAGTCTGAGAGAAAAGTTCTGTAAACAGATGAGAGCAGTAGGTTATGACCATCTTAATACTCTGGGGCTTGTTGCATGTGAGGCAGGATACCGTTATGGGGAAGACTGGCTGGAGCAGCTATTAGAATATTTAAAAGGGAATATCTCATATGTAAGGGAGTATCTGGAGAAAAAAATCAGCAGGATCAAACTGATTGAGCCGGATGCAACCTACCTTTTGTGGCTGGATTTCAGGGAATTGGGCTTATCCGAAGAAGAGCGTATGGATCTGCTGGAAAATAAGGCTGGTATCTGGCTGAACAGCGGCCTCAAGTTTGGTAAATCAGGGGAAGGATTTGAACGAATTAACATAGCATGTCCCCGGTCAGTTCTGGGGGAGGCTTTAAAGAGACTGGAGCGGGCGGTAAATACATTGTAAGTATCATTATTTTTCCATAAAATTTATAATTCAGAATGTATAAAAAAAACAGGGTTTGAATTCCATTGTGATTCAGATCCTGTTTTTTCTGCTGGGAAGTAAATGATATCCCTCTTTTATTTATGGCCATAAGGAAGCTTTTTCCGGCTGCTTTATGGAAAGGGCAAAACGAAGTTTTTCCTCATTGGAAGGAAGCTCTAAAAGATACTGGTATTCCTTGTTCAGTCTTTCATAGATATGAAGGATGGGTCTGCAGCGGACAGCAGTAGTATCAAGGATGCAGTCCAGATGCGTCACGGCAATGCTCACAATATCGGGATCCACAAGCTGATCGTTTTTCATTCCTTCCAGTATCGTCTTTATCTTTTCTGTGGGATAAGTATCCTTATAGCTTCTAGTCCCGGTAAGAGCGCTTATAATATCCGCAATGGCCACCAGACGCTCCTCATTTGATAAATCCTTTGCAGACAGACCTTTTGGATATCCGGTACCGTTCAGCTTTTCGTGATGGCGCAGAGCAATTCGGGCAACCGCCTCGTCAATGCTCCCCCCAAAAATCTCTTCCGTGTAATCCACATGAGTTCTCATGATATTCATTGCCTGGCGGCTTAATTTCCCCGGATATTCAAGTATCTCCACAGGAACTGCGATTTTTCCAAGATCATGAAGCAGAGCGCCGCAGAGAATCACATTTAGGCGGTCCTCCGGATAGGAAAGAAGCTTTCCAAGCTCGTAGCTGATGCTTGTTGTGGTAATGGTATGGGTGACTGTATGGTGGCTTCTGAAATCAATAATAAAAACCAGCATTTTCAAATAATCCGTGATATCTTCCCCGGAAAGAGGAATTCCGGTCAGAAAATCATTGAACTGGCTGTCCATTTTCCATTCCTCTTCAATGGACTTTTTAAAAGATAGTTTTTCCGCCTGTTCCACAATGTGAGGGGCATAAACGGTTCCCTGATCCTTTTTTATGAAAGAAAGCGCTTCTTTCCAGGAACATTTCTGCAGGGACATTAAGACATCAATCCGGTCTGCTATATGTATCAGCTGCCCTAAATACTTCATTACAGGGTTAAGTCCGCTCTCATTTTCCAGAAAATCCCAGTTGATATGGTGCAGGAGTACTGCAGATGCTAAATCCTTTAGTGGAGAGAAATAACGGATAAAAAGATATCCGTAGAAAGAATGATCCCAGACATCTTTTGTTTCAAACTGAAGCATTCGGGAGATTTCTTCCGTCTTATAAGCTCCTACGTCATGAAGCTGTGCCACAAAACAGATGTTTCTCAACTCTTCTTTGGTAAATTCACCACTATCCTTAAGCATACGGTAAACGATGTAAGATACATGGGAGCCGTGTTCGGTGAGGCGGGGATCTATATAATTGCAAAAACGGCGTATAATGTTTAGAATACTTTCGTTATTAATAGCTTTGGTATACTGCACTTGCATGCATGGAATACTCCTTTCGTACACATTTCTGTAACATAGTTTACCATATTAGTTTAGATATGGAAAGAAGAGAATCGTGGCTTTCGAAGGTAAAATTTTAAGGACAGTTCTGGAAAACGAGTTGAGAATCACAGAGAGCGGTTGTATAATAAACTGGTTATGTATGATGAGGAAAGGTGCTTATGGAGGGAATAACATGAAGAAAGAAAAAACGGGTTACATTCAACTGATTGAAGAAAAATTAATTTACGACAATCCCCTTTCCAGACCGGAAGATTTGGAGAACTTCGTGGTGGAAGGAAAGGTATCGATAAGCTTTGAGGAAGGCAGCATGCGTTTAAAAAACAGCCTTGATCAGGAACTGGGGCAAAAGGCCAATTATGTTTTGTGGTGTCCGGAGGAATTTCCGAAAAATGTAAAAATTACCTGGGAATTTAAGCCGGTTACTGACCAGGGGCTGTGCATTTTATTTTTTGCTGCTTCGGGGCGAAATGGAGAAGACTTATTTGACTCTGCCCTGGCAGAAAGGACTGGGGAATATCCCCAATATCACAGCAGTGATATCAATGCCTTTCATGTATCTTATTTCCGCAGGAAGGAACCGGATGAGAGAGCGTTTCATACCTGTAATTTAAGAAAAAGCTACGGGTTCCATCTGGTTGCACAGGGGGCGGATCCTTTGCCGGGAGCAGCGGATGCCAATGGTTTTTACCGGATATCCATTCGGAAATTTCATAACGAGATCCGTTTTTCTGTCAATGATCTTCAGGTATTTGAATTTGAAGACGATGGACATACATTTGGAGAAGTTTTAAAGGGAGGCAAAATCGGATTCCGCCAGCTGGCGCCTCTTACTGCGGATTAC
>JAEWPQ010000231.1 GCA_023460575.1 Bacillota bacterium | reverse complement strand
ATCATGGCAATTGCAACATCCAGCATTAAATTTTGTGATGTTACCTGATCTCTGACATGAGGTGATGATGATACGTTTAATAATTTACTCATACTTCACCCTCCTACGCTTTCTTTCTGCTTGCAATTACTGTTTTGCGCATCTCTTTAAATGCCTGGGTCAAAGGCAGTTTTGCCGGACAGGCATATGAACAGCAGCCGCATTCGCAGCATTCCATACCATCTAATTTTACAAATGTATCTATGTCAGATCTTACAGCCGCCTGCATCATCATCTGGGGAACCACGCGGCTTGGGCATACGTTTACACATCTGCCGCAGCGGATACAGGCTGTCGGCGCATTCAGTGCAACCTCATCCTTTGACATACAGGTAAGCGCAGAGGAGGTTTTTGTAACAGGTATATTCATGTTGAACAGCGCCTGTCCCATCATGGGTCCTCCGGAAATCACTTTTTCCGGTTCAGTCTTAAATCCGCCGGAAGCCTCTAACAGCTCGGCATAATTCGTTCCTGTCCTCACGTTATAGTTCTGGGGATTTGCTATGGCATCGCCGGTAACTGTAACAATTCTTCTGATTAACGGGGTGGATTTTGCTACGGCATAGTAGATGGAAATAACCGTATCCACGTTATCCACAATACAGCCTGCATCAGCCGGAAGCATGGAAGAATTGATCTTTCTTCCTGTAACCGCATAGATGAGGGAACGCTCACCGCCCTGTGGGTATTTTGTCTTTAACGGACAAACTGTAATTCTTGGTTCATCTTTTACAAGCTCTGTCATCAGCCTGATTGCTTCCGGCTTATTGTCTTCTATACCGATTACGCCTTTTGCATTGTCAAACAGCTGAAGAATGATATTCAGACCTTTTACAATGCTATCCGGCTCTTCGAGCATCATCCGGTAATCGGATGTCAGATATGGTTCACATTCTGCTCCGTTTACGATGATAGTATCAATTTTTGTTTCATCCTTTGGTGTCAGCTTTACGTGTGTGGGGAATCCTGCTCCGCCAAGACCTACGATGCCGGCCTCTTTTACAATATCACGTATCTCTTCTTTTGACAGGGATTTGGGATCCTTCTCTTTACCAAATCCTTCAGCCTCCTGATATTTGCCGTCATTATCAACAATGATTGACATTACCATAGAGCCGTTTGCAACCATTCTTGGTTCAATGGTTTTTACTGTTCCTGATACGGAACTGATCACACAGGCGGAAATAAAGCCACCTGACTCTCCGATCTTCTGACCAACTAATACCTGATCACCTGCCGCCACGAGAGGCTTTGCAGGCGCGCCGATATGCTGGGACAGCGGGAACACCATCTCGCCTTTTGGCTGCAGTACCTGCACAGGTTTATTTTCCGACAATTCTTTACCCTCATAGGTGTGAATGCCGCCTTTAAATGTAGCCAAACCCATTAGACTAACCCTCTTTCTCTACAATTCTTTATCTCTCCCGACAAAATTTTTTCATTTTGTCACCGAAATAAGTATAACACAATCCAGAAGCTGAAACAATCCGAAATTACATATTGTATACTGTGTTCCAAATGTAAATCCTTCCATTCATGGAATAATAGATCTTTTGAAAGTCTGAATTTATCGTTAAATAATAAACAATTATATTTTATTCCAAACGTCTATGTTTTCTCAAAAAAACAATCATTTATTATTGTATACTTTTAAAAACAAAATAAATAACTTTTAGAACTAATGTTTTTATTTTTATACATTTTATCTTGTTAAATTTTTATTAAATTTAACCCATTGTTAGAAAGTTAACTTTCTTATTAATAAATATTTTTCATTAATAAACCCATTTATTTATTAAAAATAATAATAACAAAACAGGAGCATCAGGCATGCCAGAATAGGAAATTTCACCCTGTTCCTGGCTTTGTCCAATGCTCCCAGACTGATACAGCTGGTCAAAATGATAAATTAATCCAGTTCTGCTGCTCCGGTATAAAGCTGATAATACCGTCCCTTCTGTTTTAACAGATCCTCATGATCTCCACGTTCGATAATCTCACCGTTTTCCAGTACCATAATGGCATTGGCATTTCTCACAGTGGACAGGCGGTGTGCTATTACAAAAGTTGTCCGGTTGGTCATAAGGCGGTCCATTCCCAGCTCAATATGCTTTTCCGTTCTTGTATCCACGGAACTCGTGGCTTCGTCAAGAATTAAAATGGGTGCTTTGGAGATGGCCGCTCTCGCTATATTAAGAAGCTGTCTCTGCCCCTGGCTTAAATTGGCTCCGTCTCCTTCCAGTACCGTTTGAAACCCGTCGTGCAGTCTCATTATGAAGGAATAGGCAGAAGCTGTTTTTGCGGCCTCAATGACCTCTTCATCCGTAGCATCAAGCCGCCCGTAGCGGATATTTTCCATTACGGTTCCGGTAAACAGATGGGTATCCTGGAGCACCATGGCGATGTTTCTGCGAAGGTTTTCCCTTTTTAAGTTTCGGATATTTACTCCGTCAATGGTAATTTCTCCGCCCTGAATATCGTAAAAACGGTTGAGTAAATTAGTGATTGTGGTTTTTCCGGCTCCGGTTGATCCTACAAAAGCAATTTTCTGACCCGGCTTTGCATAAAGGCTGATATCTTTTAAGATCACCTTTTCCGGATTATAACCAAAGGTTACGTTCTTTAATTCCACAAATCCATTCATTGGTTCTAGCTCTTTTGCATCTTCCCCATCTGCAGGCTCCGGGCTTTCATCCATAATTGCAAATACCCGTTCTGCACCTGCAAGAGCGGAGAAAACGTTGCTGATCTGCATGGAAATCTCATTGATCGGCCGGCTGAACTGTCTGGAAAAGTTTAAAAATACAGTCAGTCCGCCTACGTCAAATCCTCTTATCACACACAGAAGAGCACCGATGCAGGCCGTTAAAATATAATTTAACTGGCTTAAATTAAACATAACCGGCATCATGACACCGCCAAAAAACTGGGCATGTATCATGTTATTTTTTAAATCCTCATTGAGAATGCCAAATTCCTCTTCCGCATCCTGCTCGTGACAGAATACCTTTACCACCTTTTGCCCGCTGATGGTCTCTTCAATATATCCGTTGACTGCACCCAGGGAACTTTGCTGGGCAGAAAAGTATTTCTGGCTTCTTGCGGCAATCATCCCTGCCGCTTTCATCATAACCGGTATCAGCACCAGAGTCACCAGGGTCAGCCAGATGTTTGTATAGATCATAAGAAACAGTGTTCCCACAATACTTAATGCTCCAGAGAATAACTGGATTAAGGTATTGCTCAGCATCTGACCGATGGTATCCACGTCATTGCTGAACCGGCTCATTAAATCGCCGGTATTGTTGGTATCATAAAACCGCACCGGAAGGGTCTGCATCTTTTTAAACAGATCATCTCTTATCTTCTGGAGGGCATTCTGGGCAACTGTGATCATGATCTTTGACTGGGCATAGTTAGCCAGTACTCCCACCACGAAAACCGCCGCCATGACAGCAAGGCCTTTTGCAAGACCTGCCGCATCTCCCCTGCTTCCGTCTAACGGGGCAATAAACCGGTTCATTATGGGGCGCAGCATATAAGCACCGCCCAGATTGGAAAGAGTTCCGATTATTACACAGATTATTGCAATTGCCATCTGGGTTCTGTATTCTTTTAAATAGGACAGCAAACGTCTGGTGGTGACATTGGCATTCTTTGGAGCGCCTTTTTTCATTTGCCTTCCATGTCCAGGCCCACCCATGCCTCTTGTATCCTTTGGAATCGAGGCAGACCGGCCGTAACGCCTTTTTAAGCTTTCGATCTTCTTTTGTTCATCCATTATGCACCTGCCTCCTTTTCCCGGTCTTTCTGTGAATAATAAATCTCCTGATAAGCCTCGCAGGTTTCCATAAGTTCTCCATGGGTTCCGATTCCGGCTATTTGCCCTTCATCCAGAACAATTATTTTATCCGCATATTCCACTGACCCGATTCTCTGGGCAATGATGAATTTTGTAGTATTCTTAAGCGTGGTTGTAAAACTTTGTCTGATTTTTGCTTCTGTCGCCGTGTCCACTGCAGACGTGCTGTCATCAAGAATCAGGATTTTAGGCTTCTTTAAAAGTGTTCTTGCGATACAAAGCCGCTGCTTTTGTCCTCCGGAAACGTTGGATCCGCCCTGTCCCAAGTCTGTATCGTACCCTTCTTTAAAGCTGGAAATAAATCCATGGGCCTGGGCACTTTCCGACATGAGAATTATTTCATCCATACCGGCTGTTTCATTTCCCCATCTTAAATTTTCTTCAATGGTTCCGGAAAAGAGAACATTTTTCTGAAGCACCATTCCAACTCCTTCTCTTAAATTCCGGATGGAATAGTCTTTTACATTGATTCCGTCTACCAGTACTTCTCCCTCATCTGCATCATAAAGACGGGGAATCAGCTGCACCAGAGAGGTTTTACCGCTTCCGGTCGCACCGATTATACCGATTGTCTCACCAGGATTTGCAGTGAAGTTTATATGATCCAGAACCAGATCCTCAGTTCCCTTTGCGTACTGAAAGCACACATTCTTAAACTCTACTTTTCCGGCAGTGATTTCTGCAGATTTTTCTGCAGCCTGCTCATCGGTTAAGTCGATTTCCGTATCTAAGACCTCTTTCACCCTTTTTAAAGATGCCATGGCACGGGAGGCCTGTAAAAAGACCATGGAAAGCATCATCAAAGACATCAGAATCTGAACAATATATATGGTAAATGCGGTTAAATCCCCCACCGGCATGCTGCCTGCGATAATTAAATTTCCTCCATACCATACGACGGCAATGGTAGTGATGTTCATCATCAGCATCATTAACGGCATGGCAGCGATCACTACCTTCATCGCATTTAAGCTGCTTTCTTTTAAATCCCGGTTGGTCATACGGAACTTTTCTTCCTCATGGGTTTCCCTGACAAAGGATTTAATAACCCTTACATTGGTTAACGCCTCCTGCACGCCGGAGTTTAAACGGTCGATTTTCTTCTGCATGACCTCAAACCGCGGAAACGCTATAATGAGTATAATCGCGATCAGAATGATCAGAACCGGAATGACAACAAGAAGAATGCTGACCAGCTGCCTGTTCATTAAATATGCCATGATCAGACCTCCTATGAGCATACCCGGAGCCCGAAACATCATACGGAGAGTTAACATCACTACGTTCTGAATCTGCTGGATATCATTGGTCAGCCTGGTCACCAGAGATCCTGTACTGAAATCGTCTATATTTTTAAAAGAAAATTCCTGAACTTTATGGAAAACATCTTTTCTTAAATCCGTGCTGAAGCTGATGGAGGCCTTGGCCGAATAATAGGCGGCCCCGATTCCCCCAATTGTCATAATTACAGCTATCAAAACCATGATAACGCCCATTTTTACAATATAGGCTTCATTTCTTTCCAGCACTCCGTTATTGATAATCATGGAAGTCAGCCTGGGCAGCAGTATCTCTCCAAAAACTTCCGTGAGCATGAGAATGGGAGCCAGAATAAAAGCGCCCAGATAGGGTCTTATATATTTCCAGTATCGTTTCAAGTTGTTATTCCTCTCTTTCTGCCATGTCCTTTTCTACAGGTATCCGGGATAAATTATCATAAATACGGTCCAGCACCTGACCCATGTAAATTAAATCTTCATCGGAAAAGCCCTGAAACATCTTAATTTCTACATTACGGAAATATTCCCGGCTTTTGCCTACCATATCCTTCCCTTTCTCTGTCAGACACAGCTGATTCATCCGATTATCCTCTTTGTCCACGATCCGGGTAATGTAACCTCCTTTTTCCAGCTTCTTTACTGATACCGCAATGGTCGCAGTGGAAACGTAAAGGCGTTTTGCAAGCTCCTTCTGAGACACATTGGAATGCTCTGAAAGCATCATTAGGATCTGATGCTGGCTGCGGTATACCCCGGTCTGCTTCCCCTGCTCATCCAGAAGGCACCGGTGCATCTTCATGATCTTCATATATTTTGTCATTACGCTGTGCATCGGCGAGCTCATCTCCATTGGTCCTTCCGCTCTGAAATGGCACATCGGCTTCATTCTTACGCCTCCTTTTGTTAGCCTGTTAATGATTAGCTAATTAACTATATGGAATTATAACACCGCCTGTTTCCGTTTGCAATCATATAATTCATGGAATTCAGGCGGCAGGTTTCCTGTTTTTTGTATGTTTTTGATATAATCTCTCAATTAACAGCTAGAACAGCCTTAATTCCTGCTGTTCATACTCCTGGCGCCGTTTCAGAGGGATCTGTCTCTCCCCCAGCATACCGCGGAATGCTTCTTCATGGGAAAGCCAGCCCCCGATCTCACTCTTTTCCAGGATCAGCGGCATTCGGTCATGAACAGGCGCAACAAAAGGATTGGCATTGGTTGTGAGAATTACAAACCGGTCTTCCTCTCCATGATTGTAAAAACCAGCCAGAAACATGATGGGAACACCTTCCCGGTAAAAAGCTGCTTTCTCCTTATTTTTACTCCATTCATAAAATCCGCTGCAGGGAATGACTGCCCTGCGCCGCAGGATGCTTTCACGGAACATGGACTTTTCAAGCACTGTCTCTGATCTGGCATTAAAAATCACACCTTTTTTCTGAAAGCCGGGAAATCCCCAGCGCTGCAGGGCTGGCATTACCTTGCAGTCCCTGTTTACAAGAACCATGGCCTGATCAGCCGGATGAACATCTCCTGCAAGTCTCTCCCTGTTTATTTTATGATCAATTTCTTTTACCAGCTTTTCAATCTCCCGCGCTGTTTCATCATCCACATAATACCTTCCGCACACGCTTTTCTCCCTTCCCTTCGCTTTTATTTTGGTAATATCATAACCCATTTACAGGCTTCCATGTAAAATATAAGCTTAAATTCATGGCGTATTCCTCCGATTATGGCTTCGCACGCATATTCTTTTGAGGGAATTCCTGAATAATTTTTATTCTCACTATGCTTTACCGTAATCTCACTCACTGTCTGGATCTCTCCGTCATCGCCCTCAAACTTAAAGCTTAAGGGCCTTAAATTGCAGCTGGCTGTAAACCACGCCTTACAGGCTATATGATACATTTTACCTTTTAATTCGCCGCTGTCAATCGCCTCTGCATTGATTCCGATTCCAAAAGAGGACATCCTTCTCACTTCCTGTTTTTATAAAATAGTCTGCCTGCTGTAATCCACAGTCCTTTTCTCCCTGCTGATTCCCCCGCCCATATGGTCCAGACACCGGGCCGGCCTGTTCTGGGGTGATTTTAAGAAAGAGGCTCTTATAATGGAATCATTGCCAAACCGCTTTCTGATCTCATCCACGGTCCGGTCAAGACGTTCCAGCCTCTCATAGTCCCCTGTATCAAACAGGCCAAGCTGCCTTTCGCTTCCTTTCGTGATCTGACTCGTGTGAATACCAAGGTGGCGGACCGGCAGTTCATCCCATGCCTCATCAAATACCCGGCACGCTGTCTTAAAAATCTCTTCGGTTATATTGGTAGGCGAAGAAAGAGGGGCCTGATGGCTGTAATAATGAAAATCCCAGTCTTTAATTCCCACAGCCAAAACTCCGGCGCGGACTTTATCTGACCTCAGTCTTGCTGCCAGTGTCTCGGCAAGGGATAAAAGCACCAGATGGGCATGTTCCCTCTCCACTACATCAAAGGCAATGGTAGTGCTGTTGCCATATCCTTTATTGGGCGGCGGCACCGGTTCTACCGCTGAAAAATCCAGTCCGTGGGCAAATCCCCAGATCACCTCTCCCATTTTGCCGAAATGGCTTTTTACCAGGCCAGGATCGGTGCCTGCCAGATCTCCGATGGTTTTTATTCCAAGCTGGCCAAGCTTTCGAAATGTGGCCCTGCCTACAAAAAACAGGTCACTGACCGGCAAAGGCCACAGCTTTTCCCGGATTTCCCCGGTCCACAGCGTATGAACCCGGTCCGGCTTTTTAAAATCCGATGCCATCTTCGCTAAAACCTTATTATCAGCAACACCGATATTAACGGTAAATCCCAGTTCCTCCCTGATTCTCTTCCCGATTTCCAGAGCAGCCTTTCGGGGTTCCCCGAACAGCGCCTCCAGCCCCGTCATATCCATGTATGCCTCATCAATGGAATACTGTTCCACTGTGGGAGAATACTCCTTCAGGATGCGGATAAATGCATCGGAAGACCGCTGGTACAAATTATAATTAGGCGGAACCAGCAAAAGTCCGGGACATTTCTGCAGCGCCTCCGTAACAGACTGTCCTGTGTGAATGCCATACTTCTTTGCCGGGATGCTCTTTGCCAGAATGATCCCATGACGCATGGTCACATCTCCCCCCACTGCGGAAGGCACCAGCCGCAGATCCAGATTCCCGGAAAGATGCTTCAGCCGGTAAACCGCTTCCCAGCTTAAAAACGCAGAATTTACATCAATATGAAAAATAACCCGTTTCATACACTCACCTCTGAGTATATGATAACCGAATGTATGTTCGATTAATAGTGGAAATAAAAGGATGTATCCTGAGATGTCTTTAAATAAAGAACGTGCTGCAAAACTATATGAAAAAATAGTTTTGCAGCACGCTGTTATATGCTCATTAATAGATGTTACCAGTTTTCCGGTATTCCCTCCAGACATTTTCAAAAAAATCTTCTTCCTCCGGTATTTCTCTTACCTTTCGCCAGTGAAACTCACAAACACCTTTCTTCCATAAAACCTCCTGAATAAGGCTACCTTCCGAGTCATCAGCCAGAGTATATGTAAATTCTTCAGGAAGCTGCTGAAATGGACGCGTACCATTGTGGTCAGTATAAAGGGCACTTCCTCTGCTTTTGCCTCCATGCTTCATGTAATCCATCATAGAAGATAGATATACCTGCTGAGAGAGAAGAATATCAAGAAGCCTGAATACACGTATTAAATTGTGAGGAGTGGATATCCGCACGGCAGATTTAAAGGATTCACGTACCTTCTCTACCTGTGCGATCAGCTGTTCCAGGCCTGCCTGACTGCGTATGGCCGCTCCGGAAGTACTCATTGCCGCAGTTGCCTCTTTCCAGACCTTCATAATGTTTTCTTCCTGGCCATCATCAGACAGAACAGCATTGCACACATCTGCCACTTCCAGGAAAGCTTCTTCCAGTAAAGAGGAAAATTCTGTTTCTTCCGGCTCGCCCATGCATTTGGCAGCAATATACTGGGCTGCCCGGGCGGAACCAACCTGTCCTGCATTCAGAGCACTTCCGCCCGGACGGTAAACTCCATGGCTGCCTGCTGCTTCGCCTGCCGCAAACAATCCCTTTATATTGGTCTGCCACCATGCATCAATTCCCAATCCTCCATTGTTATGCTGGGCACATAATGCTATTTCCAATGGACTTTCTGACAGATCCACTCCTTTTTCTTTATAAAAGCTCACTGCCGGTCCGTTCATATGAAGCAGACGGTCTAACGGTGTTCCAAAACATGCACCGGCTTTATTCAGATATTCAAAAGCTTCCTCTGACAGCAAAGAAAATTCCAGGTTTTCCCCTCCTGGATTGGATCTGAAATCCAGATATACCCTGCGTCCTTTTTTGCGTTCCAGATAAACCAGAATATCTATAATTGAGCTTCCCTGTTCCACCTTGCGCACATCGAAAGGCCACTGATATCCCTTTAAAAACACTTTCGAAAGCAAATCTCCCATATCGGTAAAAAAATCAAACAGGAATTCCCTCTCATCGGAACCATCTTCCCATGTTGAAATAAAGCGGGGAAGCACCTGCATATAAGTACCTGAAACATTCCATCTGGGTTTTACCGAAGCCAGACCATATTGCCACTCTGTCAAATTTTTCCCCACAGCGCCGGCCCGGAAAGCAGTTCCTGCGGCACCGTAATGCCCAAAGGGATATGCACTGTCTTCATACATTCCGGCCGGTCCTCCTGTCGCCCACAGGATATTCTTACAGTGAAATGCCACAAACCGTTTCTTTTCGTCCTCTGCATGAAAACGATCCAGACAAAGAAGACCATATGCCTTTTCTCCGTCTGAAAGAATACGCAGAACCTGAAGACCGTCAAATATCTTTATACCTTTTCTGGTAACGGACTTTTCCAGACACTCCGTCATCAGCTTGCTGGTATACGGACCCACACTGGTAGCGCGGCGGCGGGGATCATGATCTGTCTTATAGCCAATATATTCTCCGTATCGGTTATGCGGGAATGGAACACCAAGCTCCACCAGCCGTAAAAATCCCTGAGCAGAAAGAGCTGCCTCGCATAACGCAATATCTCCATCCACACATTGGCCTTCAAAAAGTGTCTCAGCCATTTCCCTGACACTGTCCGGGTCGCCGCCAGAGAGCGTCAGCTTATAATATGTCTGCTTGTCACTTCCTGTATTACGGCTGGTTCCTGTATTAATTCCCTCTGTTACAATGGCGATATCCGTCTGTCCGTATTCATACAGCCGGTCTGCCCCGTTAAGCCCTGCGGCTCCGGTTCCCACCACAACAGTATTGTACGTATAAAGCTCCAGGCTATATCCTGAAACAGAAATTGTTTGTCTGTTCATAGCACCTCCTGATAAACTATAATCTCTGGATATGGAATCCGCCATCAACGTCTATGTAGCTGCCGGTTGTATAAAGGAAATCATCTCCCGCCAAAGCAGATACAGCCCCCGCAATGTCTTCCGGTGTTCCCCATCTGGCAATGGGGAATACTCCGTTTTCAAACATTCTGTTATACTTTTCTTCCACTGTGGCAGTCATATCTGTCGCAATGACTCCCGGACGGACTTCATTAACCAGAATCCCTTCCTTTGCCAGCCTGTCAGCATAAAGAGTTGTCAGCATGGAGACTCCTGCCTTGGATACGCAATATTCTCCTCTTCCCGTAGAGGATACCACGGCAGAGCAGGAGGAGATATTGATTATAGTACCGCGCTTTTTTCCCTCCAATGGCTGGCTTATCATCTGCTTTGCTACTGCCTGGGTAAGAAACATATTTCCTTTTGTATTGATTCCCACCACCCTGTCAAAACTGTCCTCTGACATATCCAGCAGATCAGCACGCACATTTGGAGCTACCCCCGCATTATTAACAAGAACATGGATTCCTCCGAATCTTCCTACCGATTCTTCTATCAGCTTCTGACGGTCCGTTGCATTGCAGATGTTTCCCTGTACATATAAATATTCGATTCCCATTTCATCCAGTGCCTGAAGATTATCCGTATAATCTTCCACTGCGTTCATGTCCATAATAACTATATGAAAGCCATCCTGTCCAAGGCGTTTTGAAATGGCATAGCCGATTCCGCGGCTGCCGCCTGTTATGACTGCTGTCTTCTTCATGATTTTAATCATTCCTTTCGATTTCTTTTTTATTGATAGCTTTTTTCCCTTAATGCTGCATCGGCTTCCGCTTTTCGATACAGCGGTACATATACATCACTGTCTTTGATTACACAGCCTGTCATTCCATGGTCACGCATAATCTGAGTACATTTGGAACAGGTTATACAGCATTTTTTCGGTTCCATAAATCCTTTTGTCCTTATATCAAAAGGAGCATCCGGATACGCGAAACTGCTGCGCCCAAATCCCACAAAACGGCAGCTTCCTTCTGCCAGGTTTGCTGCGCCTGCATAGGGTGCAAACTGCCTGAGCCAGCTGTATCCGTTGCCCACAACCGGAATATCTCCAGCTGCTTTCTGTATCTGCCGGGTAAAATCGAAAAGGCGGGCTATACTGGTCAGCTGATGTTCTTCCGGAATGGGAATTCCTTTGCTGGACTGGTCAAAGGGTCGGGTTACCTGAGGATAAATATAATAAGGATTACCTGCAGAGTTGCTCAGAAGATCTATGCCCTCCTCACAGAGTCTCTTCACCAGGGTCATCGGCTCTTCAGGATCAAACCTCCACATATCTTCCTTACTGCCTCCAAAGCCATATGGGTAAGGATGGGCATCAAACACATTAAAGCGGCAGGCAATGATGAAATCAGAGCCGGCTGCCTTTCTGACAGCACGTATAGTATTAAGAAGGAATCGGGTACGGTTCTCAAAGCTCCCCCCATACTTTCCTTCTCTTGTATGGCTGGCCAGCAGTTCACTGAGAAGATACCTGTGACAGCTTTTGATATCAACTCCATCAAATCCGGCCTCTTTCGCCAGCAGCGCACTTTGAACATACCTCTCAGTCAATGCATCAAGGTATTCATCTGTTACCACCAGACTGTCAGAAGCCACTCCGCTGCGAGGATCCAGATATGGATCATGCTGGGGAATAATCGCACGGCTCTTATGCCCTTCCGGCCTGCTGTAGCGTCCGGAATGTGTCAGCTGTAAAATATTAAGAGGCTTATGGGCAGAGCCGTTCGCGTCAGCCGCCGCCTGATTGGTCTTTATTATAAGTTCCTTAAATCTGCTTACATTTGAAGCTGTTAACATCATCTGATTCGGGTTTGCTCTCCCTTCCGGCACAACCGCACAGGCCTCCCACCATAGAAGTCCCGCTCCGCCGGAAGCAAATCTTATATAACGGCGCTCCACCAGTTCACTTGGTGAACCATCATCATTGGAATCGCAGCCTTCCATAGGAAGTACAGCCATCGAATTAGGTGCTGTCCTGCTCCCTGCTTTTTGAGGTTTTAACAGCAGAGAGATATCTTTACGGAATGAAACTTCCGCGCCTAGCTGCTTCGCTTTTTCCTGAAGTTCCTCCAGTGACTGAAATTTAAATATTTCATGATCCGCCATGGCAAATCACTCCTTTCCGTTGTTCTCCTTCCATTTTTTACGGAAGACCGTAGGGGAACAGTTCTCATTTTTACGAAATTGTTTTGAAAAATGCGTGAAATCTGTGTATCCGCATTTGGAAGCAATGACAGAAACACTTTCATTTGTCTGGGTAAGGAGAACCTTTGCTTTATTCATTCGCAGAAAAATTACGTATTCCATTAATCCGTATCCCGTCATATCTTTAAATACATGAGACAGATAATGGCGGTTTAAAAAGAATTTGGCTGCAATGGCGTCTATGGTCAGATTCTCCGTGTAATTGTGATCCAGAAAATTCTGTATCTTAAAAGCCAACGCAGTTCCTGCATCAATCTTCCCAGTATAAAAAGAGGAAGAACAGGCACGGAATATAGACACAAACATTCTTCTTAGGTTGCTTCCCACCATCATTTCCCAATATACCTTTTTTCCCCGGTACTCCACACACATTTCTTCAAGGCAGCCAAAGGAATACTCCCAGATACTCTCAGGCAGCGTAAACATATGAGAAAACCCCGGGGGTCTCCTGATAAAAATAGAAATAATTTCAGGATATTTTACTTCCATTTGAAAAAAGGAGGGGTCAATCTGCAGGATATATCTTTCGTAGGGATATTGAAGCACTTCAAGACTATGACTCTCCAAAGTATTCAGAACAATCATGCTTCCCCTTGTCAGGGTATACAGATTGCTTCCTACCGTATACCGTATGGTTCCACCTAAAACGAACACAACCTGGTAGCGGTGCTCCGAATGATGAGTAATTTTAAAATTATTTTCATTCACCCTGTGTTCAATCCAGAAATCCTGCATATGACGCCTCTCTTCCTGTTTTAATTTATCTTAATTTTATAAAAATATCATATTATGAAAAACTGTAATTAAAATAACGTTTGCAAGGATCGCAAACGGCTGCGCCGCTCCATATCCGGCCGTAGGCTCATCATTTCCAATTGTGCTCAACGCTGCCCCCAATCCAGGTGCTGATGTGCAGCCGCCGCAGATTGCTCCGCTTAAAATAACCCAGTTCAGTTTAAATACCTTATGTCCGATCAGAAAACTTATTAACACCGCGATTGCTTCTACTGCAATTGCCATAAGCGCCAGCGACAGGCCGGAACCTGACAGGGAATTAATAACGTCATATCCATAAGTAAGACCAACCACAGACATAAAAAATGTCAGACCCATTTCACGGACCATAGAAAGGGCTTTTGTATCCATTCTAAAATT
The DNA here is from genome assembly GCA_023460575.1 of Bacillota bacterium. Taxonomy (GTDB): domain Bacteria; phylum Bacillota; class Clostridia; order Lachnospirales; family Lachnospiraceae; genus Lacrimispora. Next base: position 25,724 of record JAEWPQ010000231.1, on the reverse strand, counting down.
GAAAGGTCCGATTTTGCCAATGTAACTGAATACAAGAGCGGAAATTAATACACCGCCTGCTGCTCCCAATGAAAATTTACCAAAAGAACCCATTGGAATATTAATACTGCCAACAACTATACCAATGACTGCTACTACAGCAAACAGCATAAAATCCAATGGCTGGTCCGCAATTACCTTGCCATGACTCTGACTTTCCAGAAGTTCTTTATTATAGGCATCTTTTTCTTTTTCTATGTCGATACCAAACAGTTTTGGAAGCAGAGTAATCATAATTACAATTACAATCACACCAAAAGGAAAGGCAACCGTATATCCCAGACTTACAGCCGATTTGGCAGCTTCCTTAAAAGCCTCAGCCTGCTTTTGTGTAAGGCTTGGCGTGTTTTCAGAAGTCAAGCTGCCATCCTGATTAATCATAGCTAAAAAACGGTTTCTATCTGATTCAGAGAGTCTCTCATATCTTTTTTCAATATCCAGATTGGAAACTACATCCAGTGAGGTTCCGTAAGCAGGAGTACTGGTCATGGAACCGGAAAACATTCCCGATATCTCAAACCCGTTAACCGACGAGCCTCTTACTAATTGAAAACAGCCCACCGTCACCAGCATGGAAACTGTCGGAATGACTGCTCCTATGATGACAAACTTAATTCCATATCTCTTAAAAATACTTCCGATATTCTTTCCTACGGTAAGTCCGATTGCAGTTAAAAACAACAGAAGAAAAAAAACAAAAAATCCTGAAGATACAATACCGGAAGACAAAATTTTCTTGCCAATATTATAACCCGCTTCTCCTTCTTTTACATTTTTAGCGAAATTAGTTACCAGCCAGCCGATTCCAATGCCGGTGAAAATACCGCCGGATACGCCCAGTGAAAAATTTTTAATTTTAATTTTTCCTATCAGCAGTCCCGATGCAATTGTAAGGAACAATAAGAAAAACTGGTTTGTTAAAATTGAAATAATAGTATTCATTTTTTACCCCTTCCCTTTATACACCTATTAAAGTCCAAACAATCTGGCTGCATTTTCATAGCAGACAGCCGCTTTTTCAGCTTCTGTTAACGGTAGTGTGTCAATAGCCTTTAAGGTTCTGTCAATGTAACCAGGTCCCTGTTCCGGATCAAAAGGCATGTCACTGGCAAATAAAATATGATCTGTTCCAAAAAAATCTAATCCGCATTGAATTGCTGAAGCTGATCCAAAGGAAGCTGAGTCGGCGTAGAATTTTTTAAAAGAATCCACGGGATCTCCCTTTAATCTGGTTTTCGTCAGTTTTTCCTTTAACGATTCGGCAGTACGGCTTCCATACATTTTAAGTCCGTTTTCCAGGCGGCCTGCAAGCATCGGAATCATTCCGCCTACATGATGAGTCACAATCTTAAGCTTGGGGAAGTCTTCAAAGATTCCGGAAAATACAAGTCTGGCCATGGCTACTGTCGTCTGATATGGCCAGCCAATCGCCCACCAAAGTTCGTATTTGGAGATGGACTCACTTGGAAACTCCGGAGTCTTTAAACCACCGGCCGGATGAAGCAGAATCGGCATGTCCAGTTTTTCACAAATCTCGTAAATGGGCCAGTATTCTTCTGTATCAATTGCGTCCCCATTCATATGGGTAAATATTTGTACGCCCTTTGCTCCCATATCTTTACAGCGTCTGATCTCCTGTACAGATGCCTTTACATTGTTAAAAGGGATGCCCGCTATAAATCCTGGGAAAGCCTCAGGATGTTCATTTACAATTCTGCACAGGGAATCATTTCCCAGTGCCGCTATAGCAGGTGAACGGTCGGGTCCCGCAAAATACTCTATCGGCGGAGACACCATGCACGGCAACTGGGAGTATCCAGGGAATTTTTTCATAACCTCCAGCCGCGTCTCCAAATCTGACATCGCCTTCACGTTAAGGGCTCTGGTAAACATATGGTATTGCGCGGATGTGTCCTTCACCGCTGCTTCATAATATTCAGGCGGCAGAATATGACAAAATACATCAATCGATTTCATACGTACTTATCCTCTCTTAGATATTAATTTGATCGTTTTATTTGGGAGCAAATAAACAATACCATTTTTATCATTGTCTTTTCTCGTATTTTTGTGTCTTATTATTGGATTATATTGTGATTTTTGTTTTTTAAATCGAACATGTGAATATGAAAATATGAAAAAACGGCGCTGAACCATAAGTCCAGTGCCGTTTTTTTACTTTATAATTTTTACTCCTCATTTAATAGTTTTTTCGCCTCTGTTTCCGTAATCACTTCATAGCAGTCAAATTCCGGGGCATCGGGATAAAAATATCCCAGAGACAGTCCCCGCTGCACCCATTCTCCATTTTCATAGCCAAAGAACTGCCTTCCTGCCTGCTTAATCACAGTCCCTTTGTTTTCATAATCGGTTAATTTAAGAAACCTGATCTCATCCATGACATTTCACCTTTTCTATGCCCTTCGGAATCTCCATAGAATCAGAAAGTTCAAACATCTGATCAAACAGTTCTATGTATTCCCTGCTGCTCACATCCCTTATCAGCCTCTGTTTCTCATACAGTTCATGTATCTTCCCGCTCTTTACTCCGAAGCTCTCCGGTGTATGATACTGGAGTTCAAATGGCTGCCCCTGGGGGGAACGCAGAATGGTATTGATTCCATTATAGGGATTTTGGCTGTCAAGCCAGTAATTCTTAATTTCAACCGTATTATAACCTGAATCCTGATAGATCTCAATGATTTTTATCACTTTTTCTGAAAGCAGCTCCGGAGATACTGTATAGGTGTAGCGCAGGATATCTTTTATTTCACATGCCTGCCCTGTCTGACTGTATTTCCTGCAGAATTTCTTTAAATAAGAGCTGACTGACTTAATCCTATATTCGGTGCCGGCCATGTTCACAGCCGTCTGTTCTGCCACACTCTTTACTTTTGCTGTGATGAAAGGTTCCCGCTTCAACGCCTGTTTATACCAGAGTATGCCTTTGATCCACGCTCTTAATAGGTTCCTCTCTCTGCGGACTCCTTTGAGACAGCAATATGGTTTCCTCACCGGCAGGCAATCCCGGTAGTATTTCCCCCTTTGCATGGTTCTGAATTTCCTTTTATATTTTTATAGTACCATTCAGAATATGCTGCCCGCCCTTCATTTGTGTCTGTTTTATTTTTCCCATGTGAAAAGCGGAAGTCCATACAGCCGGACTTCCGCTCATTTTAACTGCTTCTTTAACCTTCCCTGTTTTTAAAAATAACCCGAAAGATAGGGAAAAATACCCAGAATGAGACAGCCGAATTAATCAGCATGGTGATCACATCTGCCATCGTCTCTCCGCCTTTGCCCAGATTCAGCCTGTTCATAAAAAGATCATAGACCGGTGCCTTATAAAGTCCCTGTAAAGCAGCTGCACCGATGGTAATGATCACATAAGCAATCACATACCACATGGCAGCCTTAAAAGCACTGTTACTGGCTTTAAATGTCACATTCCTCTGAAGGAAGAAATTGATTACCTGTGCAATGGCCATGGTAATCTCCACTGCCAGAAAATAAGCAAGTCCTCCGCCTCCTCCATCGGAAAGTGTTCCAGCTGCATAATTAAAGATATAATACGGAGAGCCATCCAGATTGGAGCCGATATGTCCGATCTGGAAACTGGTGTCTGCAAGAGCGGTCATTTCAAACACATTCCGGAAAACCGGCATTAAAACCATCTGCAGCACCGTAACCCCGTTGGATACGATAAAAAATATTATAAATTGCGCCATTGCAGGATGTTTGCCGCCAAACGACTTCCATCCCTTTTTTAAACCTGCCAGCATTCCATCACTCCAATCTATTTCCCGGATAGTTTTTTTTCATAAGCCCTGTTCGCTTTTGCATTGGAAAAAAAGCCCCCAATCACCTGTTTCATTCCTTTTAAGAAATGTCCGTTAACGGCTAAAACCATTCCCTCTGCCATTTCCATGCTGACAACTCCATTTGTCATTTTGGCAATTCCCCGAAACGGCATACTGTAAATAAAAAGAAGGTTTAAATCCGGTTTCCCTTTTGCCTCACTTTTGTTTTTCAAACCTGTCAGGATGCCGTAGACCAGCCTTGCCAGCCGGCTCTTTGCATAGTACATCTGGCAGAATGCATCGTTGATTCCCAACTCCCCGCTCCATTTTCCGTCGGGAACGGGGTGTCCCAGCAGCGCTTCAAATTCTTCTGCGGATACATCGGTAATAAGACCCGTATAATAGGATTTCATTTTTTCCGGTGTGTAAGGCAGTATACTCGTGGTACCTTCAAGTGCAAGAGTGGTTCTTAATCTTAAATCTTTTGCACTGGCTCCAATGTATATGGTATAATCTCCCTTTTCCACTTCAAAACGGTTCGTCGCCACATTCCAGTACCGAAAAGTCTTATCGTCAAAGGGGATCTCCAAGGTCTTACTCTCCCCCGCTTTTAAATAAACCTTTGCAAAGCCTTTCAATTCTTTAACCGGACGGAAAATTGTATCTCTGGGTCCGCCCACATAGAGCTGGGCCACCTCTTTTCCATCCCGGTCCCCCTTGTTGGTAATCGTAAAACGCACACCGCTTTCGGTTAACTGCAGATCGGAATACACAAATGTTGTGTAAGACAATCCAAAACCGAAAGGATAACAGACGGGAATTCCTGCCGTGTCGTAATAACGGTATCCCACAAAGATCCCTTCCCTGTATTGTGCGCAGCGCTCCTTTCCCGGAAAATAATGATATGCCGGGGTATCCGCAAGCTTTACAGGATAACTCTCAGCCAGGCGTCCGGATGGATTGACCTCACCGGTTATCACCCGTACCATAGCCCCTGCTCCTGCCTGGCCGCCTAAGTAACCATGAAGAATGGATTTGCAGCAGGACTGCCACGGAAGTTCAATGACACAGCCGGCACTTAAAATTCCCACAATATTGGGATTTACTTTTGCCAGAGCTTTAAGCAGACTGATCTGGCTGCCTGGTATTCCCAGATGGGTACGGTCCTGCCCCTCCGATTCACTCAGCTCATCAAGCCCGAAGCAGTAAAGAACTGCATCGGCTTTTGCCGCCAGTTCAAGAGCCTCTTTTTTAAGCGCTTCGTCTTCTCTTCCGTTTCGCTGATACCCTTTGGAACATCCCACAAGGTTTAATGGAGCACTCTGTATTACCGATTCAATGGTCTCCAGGGACAGAGGATTTACAATGGAAGATCCTGCCCCCTGATAACGGGGGGTAAATGCAAAATCTCCGATTACCGCAACTTTACAGCCGGAATCCAGGGGAAGCAGCCCACCTTCATTTTTAAGAAGAACAATGCTCTCCTGAGATGCTTTCCGGGCCAGTTCATGATGTGCCTTTGAGTCAGAGGATTTCTTTGCGCTCTTCTTAGAAGCTGTAAGACTCAGTACTGCATCTAATAAGTCATCCACACAGGTATCCAGTTCCTCCATGGTAAGCGTGCCATTTTCCACTGCCGCTATTAATTCTCTTGCAGAACCCAGTCCCGGCGCCGGCATCTCTAAATCTGATCCGGCGGCAACTCCTTTCACATGGCTGTTGGAACCGCCCCAGTCCGTAATGACAATTCCGTCAAACTTCCAGTCACCGCGAAGAATATCCTTTAACAGATGCTTATTTTCATTGGCATAAACCCCGTTTACCGCGTTGTAGCTGGTCATAATGGATTTTGCGCCGCCCTCTTTCACTGCAATTTCAAAACCTTCCAGATAAATTTCTCTGATCGTCCGTTCATCGAGAACGGAATCGACAGACATCCGGAGCCGTTCCTGGCTGTTGACTGCGAAATGTTTGGGGCAGGCATAGACTCCCTGACTCTGGATTCCCCTTATATAGGCCGCTGCCATCTTTCCGGACAAAAGAGGATCTTCTGAAAAATATTCAAAATTCCTTCCGCAGAGGGGACTTCGTTTGATATTAAGTCCCGGTCCCAGCAAAACATTTACTTCCTGGCTGGAAGCCTCTTCTCCCAGGGCCTTTCCGATTTCCTCTGCCAGCGCCTCATCCCAGCTGTTCGCCACGGCCGCAGCCGTGGGAAAGCAGGTAGCCGGCAGGGACGCATTGAGTCCTAAATGATCCCCTGCACCGGCCTGTTTACGGACTCCATGGGGACCATCCGCACAAAATATGGAAGCAATTCCCAGCCGGTCGATATTCCTGGACTGCCAGACGTTCTTTCCGCTTAAAAAGGCCGCCTTTTCTTCCATAGTCATTTTTCGAATGATATCCTCATGCTTCATTATGCCATTCCTTCCTCTTTCATCCGTTTTTTATAACCTTTTATAATTCTTATTTCCAAAAGGATAAACCCTGCTGCCAGAACCACGTCGATTATGATAGCAGCAATCTGCCACATCAGCAGACTTACGTTTGCATTATCCCCTTCATATGCACGGCTGTTTACCACTGTATACATGATGTTTTTACAGGATTTCCTCATGGCATTTAATCCGGTGGCGCTGGTCTTGTCTTTTACATGATTTGTTTCCGTATCATAGGCAACCAGCATGGCATCGTTCCCATTGCGGATCTCCTGATCTGCATTCTGGAATCCATAGCCTCCAAAATAATCGGTGAGAACAAATCCCCGGAATCCCCATTCGTCACGAAGAACCTTGTTAAGCAGTGTATCATTGGCGCCGGCGTATACGGTTCCTATATAGTTAAAGGAAGACATGACAGCCTTTGCCTGCCCCTCTTTTACTGCAATTTCAAAGGGTTTTAAATAAATCTCACGGATTGCCTGCTCACTGGACCATGTACAAAGCATGCTTAAGCGGTTTGTTTCCTGGTCATTTAATGCGAAATGCTTGATATATGCATAAACTCCATGCTTTTGTGCACCTGTAACAGCACTGGCTGCCATATGTCCCGAAAGTACGCCATCCTCGGAATAATACTCAAAGTTACGGCCTGCAAATGCACAGCGGTGGATATTCATAGCCGGTGCATACCAGCCGGATACCTTCATCTCATCCGCCATCCTACCGATTTTTTCTCCAAATGCTTCTGCAATGTCACGGTTCCAGGTACTTGCAATCATGACGGCAGACGGAAAACCGATGGAGCCGGTCCCTGTAAAGTTGTTATTGATGGAAGCAGGACCATCACAGTCCACTGTTCCGACTTTATTCACACTTTTTGCCTCCGATGTCTGATATCCTCCGATTGCAGTCATTGTATCCATATCACTTACAGTCAGCTGGTCAAGCAGCTTCTCCCACTTGGGATCATCAAAGGACAGTCCCCGCATATCAGCAAGCTTCAGCCCGTTTCTGGCTCCTGTCACCGGCATCTGATCGCTGTCGTTGTTATGGGAGGCTGGATCGTAATTGCTGTTGTTTACAAAAGTTTTCCTGTATTTTTCCGGCATGCTCATATTTTTAGGTGCTGCTGTGGCTTTCTCATAGTTGGCAAATCCATCTGCCCTGGAAAGATAAGTCAGCTCCCCGCCGGCATCTGCAAACCGGTTCACTGCTGCTATTTGATCTGAGGTACGCGGTTTCGACTCATTATACACAACCGTGGACGGGACGTGGTAATTCTGTTCCCCAATGATGGTGTGGGAATCGGACCGTATGGATATGCCATAATCTCCGGATTCCAGCACATAGCAGCCGCTGCCGGCCTCATCAAAAGAGGCCATATCTTCTGCCTGAATGGACATCTTAACAGTCTGGGACTCCCCGGGTTTTAAAGTGCCGGTTTTATCAAATGCGATCAGGTTTGCAGAAGCTTTTTCGATCCCCTTGCTGGTATAGGGCGGATTGTAATAAACCTCCACTACGTCCTTACCCGGGTTGTTACCTGTATTAGTCACGGTCACATCAAATGAGATTGTTCCGTCTTTTTCCGTTAATTGTCCCATCTCCTGCTGAAAAGTAGTATAGGATAATCCATAACCGAAGGGATAGAGTACCTCTTTCTCATAATCAATCAGTCCCTCTGCAGCCGCTGTCTCATAAAAACGATAGCCTGTGTAAATGCCCTCTGTGTAGTTTACAAAGCTCGGAATCGTATCTGCTCCTTTAAATGCCTTGCCTTTGAATTCATTCATGTTATCATAGGTAAAGCTGCCAAAGTTGTTGTAATTAGGTGCTTTGGTCAAATCCGTCACAAATGTATCACTGGTTTTTCCCGACGGATTAACGGCTCCGCTTATAATTTCACCCAGTCCTTTAAAACCGGACTGACCGGTACCAGGGCACCAGATGGCGCTTTTAATCTGGCTGTAATCATTGACAAAGCCAAGCTCCATGGCATTGGCACCGTTGTATACCACTATGACATTATCAAAGCTTGAACATACCAGATCCATCAGATTCTTTTCTGTCCGGCTTAACTGCAGATAATGCTCTCCCGGCTCAAAATCCTTGTAATCCCTGGAATTGTCGGTATATGTAACCTTGCTCACATCAGTGGGAAGATCTGCCCCCTCTCCTCCTACCCGGGTAATGACTACCATAGCCGTATCAGAAAAAGCTTTGGCATCTTCTATGAGCTTACCGCTGTAAGTGTCTGCTGCCGGCTCCGGCAGCGTCCAGTCCTGATCCCACATACCAACGCTTGGGCGGTCGGTGCGGTATGCAGTATAGAAATCAGTCAGGCTGGTATTAAGCTTAAAGCCCGAATCCGTGAGGCCCTGAAGCAGAGATTCCGTCTCATATGCCTTTGACAGAGATCCGGATCCGGTTCCCCCATAGCATGGGTTTGTGGAAGCCCAGCCAAATACGTTTAAATTGGAATTATTCTTTAGCGGAAGAAGGTCTGCATCATTTTTTAAAAGAACAATCCCTTCCCTCGCAATCTCAGTACAAAGATCTGTTGCCTCATCGGATGTCTCCTGTGAAATGGTTCCGCTGCCGGTAGCCAGTGAAATCAGATTGGACATAGGTCCCCAGCAGATTAAGTTTACAACCACAACAAAAGCCAGAAGCATAGCCATAAGGCTGTTTTTGCGGATCAGATACTTCGTGGACCCCTTCCTCTTTCGGCATACCACCATAACTACGGCTGCAGCTGCAACAACTACGGCAAAGCCGATGAGATACGGTACACACAGTTTGACGATTTTTAACACATCATCAATATTAATCTGTAACATTTCTTTCATCCTCCTCCATGCATAATACCAGAAACTGGTTTTGTCTTCTTACTTTAACACAGTTATGGTGCACTGGGCCGTCAATTGCACAACCGGTCGGTTTTACTGCATAAAAAGCAGCGCTGCCTGTCCGGTTAGGGCGGTTAGCGCTGCCGGATTTTAACTTATTCCTCCCTGGGAAGGGGAATGACCACATTCAGTTTAAACCAGTTATCTTTCGTATCAATAGTTACCCAGCCATTGTATTTTTTAACGGTGTATTTAATACTTTTGATGCCATACCCATGATACTCCTTATTTGCCTTTGTGGTAGCAGGCTGATTGTTCTCAAACCGGATATTTCCTTCAAAATAATTTTCAAACCGCATGACAACAAATTCTTTTTTGGAAAAGACCTCTGCGTGGATCAGCCGTTTCTCCTTGTCTTCGATTTGTATTGCACATTCAATGGCGTTGTCCAAAGCATTTCCAAGAATCGTACAGATGTCCATGACATGGATAAAATTCAACAGCTTTCCATCAACCACGGAAGTCAGCTCAATCTCATGCCTCTGGCAGGTCATACTTTTTCCGGTGAGTATGGTATCCACTACGGAATTGCCTGTTTTGTTCTGCGCTTCATAGGTACGGATCTCGCTTTCCATCTCATCTAAAAATGCCAGCCGTTTTGCAGCGTCCTGTTCTGCTCTTAAAACAGCGATCTGGTGTTTTAAGTCATGATATTTCCGGTTAATCATCTCGATGCTTTCCCCTGATTTCCGGTACTGGGAATACTGGCTCTGGAGGATGTTGCGCATAGCTTCCAAATCATATTTTACCTGCATCTCCTGCCTTAATATGTGATAAGCAAAAAGGATTACAAGACCGCTTAGATCCACCAGTGTCCTGATATTAAAGATCTCCTTTGTAATCTGACTGCTGAATGGAGAATTGGAATATACAAAGCTTAAGTTGCTGACAAAAAATACAGTCACTCCGGTTGCCGTCACAAACAGCAGTTCTTTCAGTGTAATATTTTCCTTACGAATGTGCTTTCTCTCCAAAAAATAAGCGCCTCCGAAAACAATCCCGAAGACGATGAAAAAAACAAGAATATCCAGCCACACCGCCGATATCTGGGTATTGAGTACCGCATTATAGTAGAGCTGCCACTCCAAAGATGCCGTAAATTCAGCCAGAATAAACGACCTTACACAATAATATGCCGCACTGCCCGCCGTAACCTCACAGATAAACATAAAATATGCCTGCATCAGGCCGATTGCCAGAAGCATTCCGGGAATCCACAATGACTTTGGAAACGTTCCTGCTGCCAGCTGTATGCTGCATTGGAGAAGGCATGCAGTGCCCATGACAGCCGCCAGGGAAAGTCCCTTAAATTTTCTTTTCAGATTCAATACATAGATGCTGCATGCGGCCCACTCCGCAATCCCGGTGTAAAGCCTTGGAATCTCTGTCAGTGTAATATGGTTCATTATAAAGCCCCTCCAAGATAATTGGTCAGCTCTTCCATAAACTCCTTTTTTCTGGTCCTGCTGACAGGCAGCCGGGCTCCTTTCATAAGCACACACCCTTCCTGCACACCTTCCACATGCTCCAGATTCAGAAGATATCCCTTACTGCACCGGAAGAAATTTGAATTTTTCAGTTTTTCCTGCGCATCCTTCATTGCTCCAAAGGTCACATACTCACCGGTGAGGGTATGAAAAATAAGCCGGTGCCCAAGACTTTCCACATAACAGATATCCGGGAGGTAGAGTTTCACCGTTCCCCCCTTTATATTTACCGCCATAAACTTTTTAACATTCCGGTTCATGCGCCCGATCACTTTATCAAGTCTCTGGGAAAAAGAGAAATAGGAAACCGGCTTTAACACATAATCTGTCGCACGGACGGTATAGCCTTTAATGGCATACTGGGCCATATTGGTGATGAAAATGATAATGACCTCAGGATCCTTTTCCCTGATATGCTGGGCCGCCGTCATTCCGTCCATAAATCTCATTTCTATATCCAGTAAAATAATATCGTACTCCGCCTTATAGTTATCAACAATTTCATCTCCGTCAGAAAAAGTGAGAATGTGAAACAGCTCATTCCGTTCGTTCTGATACCGGAGTAAATATTCCTTTAGCTGAGAAACGCTCCCTGCATCATCATCCACTACTGCAATTCGAATCATAACTCTCTCCTCCGGTGCGATTATTCATTACATCTTTTTAGGATACACCAAATTTTACCAACTGGCAATATGATTGGATTTACATCAAAAAAAGAGATACCCAAAACGGTACCTCTCGTAAAAAATTTTATTTATTGTGTTCTGGAAATCAGGAGTTCTTTTAACTCGTTAATTGACATTTTCTGCTGGTCCAGAATGGAAGATACTTCCTTAAACTGTTCCAGACTGATCTTTTCCTGAATTTCCTTTTCTTTTTCTATTAATTCAGCAATTGAATTCTTGTGCTGCTGAATGGATTCCTGTACTTCTGCCAATTCCTTCTGAAGCTTTTCAAGCGATGATTTTCTTACTCCTCTTGCCATAATTAAGTCTCCTTGCTGATTCTGGTATTATGACCATATATTAGCAATAATTGGACTAAAAATCAATAATATTACCAAAATATGGAACTGGTAATTATTTCCAGTTATTCTGTTAAATTATTTTCTACGGAATTAGGATCAGATGACCAGGATTCGTCTGTCTGTTTACCGGAGAATATACGTCTTACCCCATTGGACTTTTGCATATAAACATCCTCATCAGGATAATAACAGGTATCCTCATTCTCCTTCGTTCCCACGTCGAGAATCATCAAAACCTCATTGCCGGAATTGAAGAATGTATGAGCAATGTCTTTCCCTGCCGGTTTTGCGATAAAATCATCTTTTCCCACTTCCTGTTCCTGCCCGTTTAACCGCAAAGTTCCTTTTCCCGACAAAATCAGGAAAAATTCTTCCTGCTGTGAATGGCTGTGGTATTTCGTGCTGAATGCCCCGGGACTGACATAATCAATATTTACATACAGCTTCTGGCTTCCTGCCGATTCCCCTAATGATTTCGTGACCAGCCCCGCTTCATCACTCCAGATAAACTGCTTTGAGAGTTTTTCTATATTTTCTATATTCATTTTTCTATTTCTCCATTCTGATATGATTCTTCCACTACAATTTCACTGCATTGATTAAATATTGAAAATCGTCTGATTGCAGCATCAATGGCTTCATCCATTGTCTTTGACCGCTTAATGCCTGGCTCGAACCAGATATTTTTTAACAATAATATCTGTTTTTTCGTATCGGCAGATGCCTCGATTCTGCCGATAAAACGATCACCGTAAATAACCGGCAGAACGTAATGTCCGTACCTGCGTTTTTCCGGTGGAGTGTAAATCTCCCATTTGTAATCGAAACCAAAAAGAGCCTGTATTAACTTTCGGTCCCACAGCAAATTATCTAACGGGGCTATCAATTCACATCTTTTTTTCCAGCTTGTATTGTCTTTGCATTGACTGGCCAATGGAACATCCTCCATCAGCATATACAGTTCCTCTTTTATTCCATCTACCCGGACTTTCACGATTCTCTCTTCCTGAATGAGCCGGGCAAACACAGCACTTCTCTCCGCTGATTTAAGACCCCCGATATTCAGCCATGCGTCAGAAGCCCGGTTCCACATAAGTCCCACAGCGCTGATTCTGCGTAAAACACGCCATGTCTGATGATCATGCTCATCCGGGTACGGATCAGGACCAGATAAAATCGGCTCTGGGATACAGTTTTCGATGAGATCATAGTACTTGATAGATCCCACTTTATGATGAACCCCAAGTTCACCTGTAAAATACATATGCTCAAGCACTGCTCTTGACAGTTTGGTACGGCTCCAGTACCAGTCCACTTTGTCAGGCATATCAAGATCCGAGGAGCACACCGGGCCATGATCGGCAATGTGTTTTTTCACTTGTTTCTGCGCGCCATGAACTGCCTCCTGGCTTCGTTCCCGTTGCTGATGCTGCTTACGAAAGCGCTCAAAATGTGGCCAGTCACCAACCGGCATAATAGATAGGTTCTTATCAAAGTAATCTACAAGAACACGGTCCTGGTATAAAAGATCAGAAAGCATCTGTTTGGAAAACGTTCTGATCCGTGACTGTAAAACCAACTCAGCATTTTTTCCGCACACATCCACCGGATCAAACTGGATACAGCCAGCCTGACGGATAAATTCCATAATTCCCTGCTTTCCCTCGAACCGATAGTCTCCAATCAGTCCCTGCCTGCGAAGCAGAAAACGGCATGCCTGTGTCTTTGTAAAAGATATCATTTCCATCTCTTCCCTCTCTTTGCAAATGTCCCTGAAATATGTATTACTCTCAGAAAATACCAGTGTACTTAACGTAATTACTGATGTAATATATTAAAAAAACATAAGGGGTAATACATAATGCCAAATTCATATTTTAACAAAAATGACTCTGACCAGTACGGCCTGGCACTGGGCATCAGCGTAGGTTTAATCTGTGCTTCAGTAATTAATAATCTTTTAATCGGATTAGCAATGGGAATTGTCTTTGGTATGTTATTTCAAAAGGGATTTTTCAGAAAAAAACTGTAATACATAGAATAAGAATTATTTACCCATAAGCGTTTCCTGAAAAATTGTTTGAAACAAATAAGACGGACAAATTTATTATCCACATAACAGCTTGGTAATTTAGCCCACAGCCGCTCCTCTGCTTCACATGGTATGCTTTCCATAATCTGTTCTCTGATTTTCATAAAAAGCTGTTTTATTTCATCACTGTATTTATTAATATAATTTTGTATGTCTTTACTCATAAGAAACACCCCCTTTTTAAGTATATTAACTTAAACACCTCCCGCAGTCAAGAGGACCGAACCGGAGCGATCATCTCAATGTGATTCCCCTCACTGTCCTTAAATTCACATACCCAGTTTGCTCCGATTTTACTGACAGGAAAAACGACCGGCAGTCCTTTCAGTTTCTGTTCCAAAATATCTTTGCCGGCAACCTCCAGACTGGGAAGGCAGTTGCTGCCGAATGTATGATACTCTCCCATCTTCTCATAGGCAAATAGTCCCAGCCGGAATCCATTTATGTCAAAAACGCTGTATATCTCATCTCTGACAGTGACTGGCTGCTCCAAAAATATTTCATAAAAATCGATAGCACGCTTCATATCATGAACACATAAATATAAAGAGTTTAAATTACATTTCATAGAATCGGCCTGCCTGTCTTCATATTAAGACGCCATTCAGGAATTCCCCCGTCATCGCCCCAATACTCATCCAGCTGTTTAATCATACCTTGTTCCATAAGAAAAAAAGAAACAACATGACAGGATACCTCATCCGACCAGATATGGGCGGCAGTAATAATCTGATCACCAATCTGCTCCATTCGTTCCATCTTTCCATTCCATTTACCCGGATATTCACAGTTCACTTTAATGAATTCGTTAACAGTAAACTGTTCATTTGTACAATGCCAGCGAATCACCCCATTCTCATGAAAAAAGGTCAAAAGCTGATCTGCATCTTGTTCCGCCACATATTTCCAATAGAGATTCATTCTGTCTCTTTCAACCATACTTCAATCCTCCAAACTCATTCTGCGCAGAATTCATCAGGCGCAGAATCATCATATCACAGAAAGAAAGACAGCTGTATGTCATGTTTAGTAAAAGAAAAGGTATTAAAATATTTTAGTAAAACATTATATAAAATAATAAATTTTATGTCATGTTTTAATATTGTTAAAATACGAGTTAATTCACAATATTACACACATTTCACATAATTTTAGCTTTACATAATGATGTTTTTAGGTTATACTTACTATAACTCTTCTTTGGAGCATCGTTTCCCCAATTTTTACGGTGCTCTTTTTTAATGCCATTTCGTTATGAATCATCATCCATTGAGAACTCCTTGAACCTTTTCCCATGAAATGTTATAATCATTTTATAGAAAGACAAGGAGGTATTATCCGTGAACTTTACCTACACCCCTAATAAGATTGCACTTTATCATTCGGACAGCAACCTGTTGGCTGAAGTTACTTTTCCAGATGTGGATGACAAGACTGTTAATATCAATCATACCTTCGTGGATGATTCTCTCAGAGGTCAGGGCATCGCAGGCCAGCTGATGAAAGCGGCTGCAGATCATCTGCGTTTGGAAGGAAAAAAAACAGTCCTGACATGTTCTTATGCTATCACCTGGTTTGATAAGCATCCGGAGTATCAGGACTTGCTGAAATAATCGTTTTGTTTTCGCAGGTCTGATAAAAACAGACCTGCATTTATTTTAATAATATTTCTTTATTTTCTTATTCTGTCATCTATAAATCTCTTACAGCTTTCTGCATCTCCCTCTATAAAACCATTTTTATCAAGTGGAACAAACATCCTGCCATCTATAATAAGTATAATCAAATTCTTGGTTTCAATATATCTTAAAATATGATTATAGGATATCTCCCGTTGATTTTTATTTTCTGTAGTAATAATGATGACATCAGAAAATTCAACAATACATTCACAATCGGATTTTCCATACATAACCTGCATACGCCGTTGATTTAATTTAATTACTTTTTCCAGTTTAACTATTAATACTCCCACTAAAATAACTGATGCTGCCACATTAAATATAGTGAGGGTTCCAATGTCATCCTTCATTAACTTCACGATAAAATTAATAAAAATCAATAAATATATGATTAAGAATGGTATTATCCCCTTTCGATAATAATCCAGCACTTCTGCATAATGATATTCCTTCATGATTTTTTCGGTATGTATACATCTGTTTTTCATCGTTTTCCCCCATGAATCTGTTGTTATTTCACTTTTCCATTTTATCAGCTAAGCATATAATTATCAACAATTAAAATAAAAAACCAGGTAAATCAGCATATTGTACCTGCCGATTACCTGGCTTTCAATCTCAGTCAGTATTGTATATTAATTTTTCATTTTACCAGGGAATTGCATTGTATAACAGTACCGCTGCAAGTGCACCAATTACAGGCCCGGCTACCGGTATCCATGAATATTTCCAATTAGAATCACCTTTTCCTTTAATCGGGAGTAATGCATGGGCAATCCGGGGGCCTAAATCACGGGCCGGATTAATCGCATATCCGGTTAAACCGCCAAGAGACATACCAACGGAAACAATGATACCGAATGTAAGCAATTTATCAACTCCAGGGGCTAAATTAGCCACGTTTCCAATGCCTTTAATTGCGAAAACAAGCACGAATGTTCCAACTGCTTCACTTAACAGATTCAGGCCGGTATTTGGTACAGATGGACTTGTGGAAAACACTCCAAGTTTGGTTCCGGCATCTTCTGTAAGATCAAACTGGCCCTTGAACAATACATAAACCAGCGTTGCTCCAAGAAATGCTCCAATTAATTGTGCAATTATGTAAGTTGGCACTACATTCCAGCCTATAGTTCCTTCCGCCGCAAGGGCAAGGGTTAATGCCGGATTAAACTGTGCCCCTGAAGAGGCTCCGAAAATAAAGGCAGGCAGCAAAACTGCAAGACCCCATGCAAATGTTATCTGGACCGATCCGGCCCCTTTCATCCCCGACTTATTTAATGTAACGTTTGCTACTACACCATCACCAAGTAATACGAGCAACATTGTACCGATAAGTTCTGAAATAAAAATCAACATACTCCCCTACCTCCTGAAATCATGGACTTATTTAACTACATCATTCCTTTGCCCAGCCATAAGAACATTTCACTGCTTTATTCCAGCCATTCACAAGCTCTGTTTTTTCGGCTTCGGCCATATCGGGGCTGAATATTTTATCAATCTGCCAGTTCTTTACAACCGCTTCCTTACTCTCCCAGTAACCAACCGAAAGCCCAGCAAGATATGCAGCTCCCATAGCAGTTGTCTCAACACACACCGGTCTGTGCACCGGAGCCCCCATAATGTCAGACTGGAACTGCATCAGGAAGTTGTTTGCACTGGCTCCGCCATCCACTTTTAATGTGCTGAGCGTGATACCCGAATCTGCCTGCATTGCACTGATTACGTCATTAACCTGGAAAGCCAGTGATTCAAGAGTCGCTCTGATAATATGATACTTGTTGACTCCTCTTGTGATACCTACAATGGTTCCTCTTGCATACTGATCCCAATGAGGTGCTCCAAGTCCTGTAAATGCAGGAACCACATAGCATCCATTGGTATCCTTTACCTTCTTTGCCATATACTCAGAATCCTGAGATGAATCAACTAACTTCATCTCATCACGCAGCCACTGAATGGCAGCACCTGCAACAAAGATGGATCCTTCCAGGGCATAGTTCACCTTACCGTCAAGTCCCCAGGCAATTGTTGTAACCAGCCCGTTTTTCGAGTAAACGGGTTTTTCTCCAGTATTCATAAGAAGGAAACATCCGGTCCCGTATGTATTCTTAGCTTCACCGGCTGTAAAACAGGTCTGGCCGAATAACGCTGACTGCTGGTCTCCGGCTGCACCACCGATTGGGATGGGACCGCCAAAGAACTGGGGATCCGATTCACCATATACGAAACTTGATGGTTTTGCCTCAGGAAGCATACATTCCGGAATATTTAATTCTTTTAAGATATCCTGATCCCATTTTAACTCCTGTATATTAAAAAGCATGGTTCTTGATGCATTGGAATAATCCGTCACATGAACTCTGCCTTTTGTCAGCTTCCATATCAGCCATGTTTCAACTGTGCCAAACAGTAAATCTCCGGCTTCCGCCCGTTCTCTGACGCCTTCAACATTGTCCAGGATCCATTTCAGCTTCGTACCTGAAAAATATGCATCAATGATCAGACCTGTTTTCTGTCTGAAAGAATCCGTGAGACCTTTCTCTTTTAAAGAGTCACAATACTCGGAAGTACGTCTGCACTGCCATACAATTGCATGGTATACCGGCTCTCCAGTTGCTTTATCCCAGACAATTGTTGTTTCTCTCTGATTTGTAATGCCTATTGCAGCAATATCTTCAGCAACTGCACCAATCTTAGACATTGCCTCAACAGCCACTCCTAACTGGGAAGACCAGATTTCATTTGCATCGTGTTCCACCCATCCGGGTTTTGGGAAATACTGTGTAAACTCCTTTTGGGCAACGCTGCACATCTCACCCTTCTCGTTAAATAAAATGCATCTGTTGCTTGTTGTTCCTGAGTCCAAAGCCATTACGTACTTCGCCATCAATAATACCCTCCTTTGATTTATTCATTTAATAAGTACGTTACGTACCTTTTAAAACTTGTTAACATATCCTGATTTTATCAGATTTCTGTATATAACTTCCATATTCTGACCGCCTGCAGCAGCAATGGTTCCCGCAACAGCACCTTCTACCAGCGGGCAGTCAACCATTTTTACTCTGGGATTTTCCATAGATTCCAAAACCATTTCCGTAGTCATCACAGCACTTCCCATATCCATAAGCACCAGTACACCCTCCTCGGTATATGCCTCTTGTATGGCATTTGTAATAAGCTGATAACTGGTGCCAAAGCTGCCATCCTCCAATCCTCCGGCAGGTATGACTTTAACGCCGTCAGCCATAAGCCTGGTAAAATCAGCCACGCTTTCAGCTAATCTCCGGCTGTGGGATACTATTACAAAACTAACCATATTTCCCCTCCCGTCACATCTGAGAAGCAATTGCTTCCAGGAGAAATGTAAAAGACGCTGCACCGGGATCCTGATGGCCGATACTGCGCTCGCCCAGATAACAAGCCCTTCCCTTGGTGGCAATGATTGTCTTTGTATATTGAGCGCCCTCTTTTGCTGCTGCCAGACCTGCCTCAACCGACTTTTTTGCGTCCCCGGTGAGCTTCCATTCTTTCTCCATTGCACGTTTTGCAGGGAGCATAGCATCAAGCATTGTCTTTTCGCCTTCCACAGCCTTCCCACGCGCCATAACTCCCTCTATGGCACACTCAAAAGCCTGTAAAAAGTCTTCAAATGTGATTTCTTCTTTTCCCTTTAAAAACAGTCCTGCTTTCATAAAAGCTGTGCCATATAATGGACCGGAGGCCCCTCCTACAGTGGCCACTAAAATCATCCCAAGATTTTTAATCATATCTCCAACGTTCATTATGGCCAGTGAATCTCTTTTTTTATTTATTTCAGAAAAGCCTCTTGCCATATTAATGCCATGGTCTCCATCACCTATGATATTATCAAGCTCTGTAAGATACTCTTTCTGGTTTTCCATGGCGGCCACCATCTGATCAATGATAAGTAATATCTTTTCTCTGTTCATCCTGTCACTCCATAATCATCATGCTTTAAATGCCGGTGTATCCGCTTTTTCATCTAACAGGAATTTTAGTTCTTCATCTAATTTTAATAAAGAAACAGAGAAGCCCTCCATCTCAATGGATGTCATGAACTCACCAACATAGGTCCTGTAAACCGAAATTCCCTTATCCTTTAAAACGTCAGATACCCGGTTATTGATAATAAACAGTTCCATCAGAGGGGTTGCGCCGGAGCCGTTAATCATGACTGCAACTTCGCTTCCCGCATAATCAATATCAGAAAGTATTTTATCAAGGAGGAGATCAACGATTTCATTGGCAGCTTTCATTTTCTCACGATGGGTTCCGGGCTCGCCATGAATTCCGATTCCCACTTCCATCTCATCCTCCGCCAGTTCAAATCCAGGTTTTCCAGCAGCTGGCACAATACACGGACGGATTGCTGCTCCCATTGTGCGGACATTAGCGACCACTTTCTGTGCTACAGACTGGACTTTATCGATATCTTCCCCGTTCTCAGCCGCTGCTCCTGCTATTTTATGTACAAATACGGTGCCTGCCACACCTCGTCTTCCAACTGTATATAAGCTGTCTTTCACTGCAACATCATCATTAACAACTACCTGCTTGACCAGTATCCCATCATCTTCTGCCATTTCTGCAGCCATTTCAAAATTCATCAAATCACCGGTGTAATTTTTAATCACCATTAAAACGCCTGCATCACCTGCAATTGCTTTGATTCCCTCATAAATCTGGTCTGGAGTGGGTGAGGTAAAAACTGCCCCTGCCACAGCTGCATCAAGCATTCCGGTACCTACATATCCGGCATGTGCAGGCTCATGTCCGCTTCCGCCGCCGCTTATTAAGGCAACCTTATTCTCTTTTCTATTGCTGCGGACCACTACATTACCGCAGTCAAGCTTCCGTAAATAATCCGGATATGCTTTCACCAGTCCCAATATCATCTCGTTCTCTGCCTGTTCCACGTCATTAATGAACTTCTTCATCTTACTTGACCTCCTTACATATAAAAAACATCTCTGTTTTACTACATAAACCATACCGCCTGGTCAGAGGTTGATATAGAAAGCGCACCGCTTCCCAATGCCGACATCACATCTTCCTTATCTGAAATTAAACCACCTGCAATTACCGGTACCTTGCTGATTTTACAGACCTTCTTTATTACCTTTGGCATAACTCCAGGCAGAATCTCGATTACATCCGGATGCACCCCGCAGGAAACATTCTGCTTTTCAATATTCACCAGAGCCATGGAATCAATTACAAAATACCGCAATACCGTATACAGGCCGATCTCTTTGGCCCGTTGGATCAAAGACTGTTTGGTGGTAATAATCCCATCTGCTCTTGTATGTGTTTTTATAAAATCAACCGCCGCCTCCTTACCGCTTAAGCCAACCAGCAAATCCAAATGGACCATAATTATGTTATCTTCTTTTTTCACTTCATTTACTATCTGACCAATATTGCAAACATCTCCAAATAATATGAAAATCACTTTAACCTCTGATTCTGCACATTTCTTTAAACCAGCCATATCCTTAACCGCAGCAATAATGGGATTGTTTTCAATAACAGTCCATAATTTGTTGTCCACCTTCAACACTCCTTACTTGTCTATTGACCTGCCTTGATAAATATGAATTTATTTTTTCTTTCAAAAAAAAGAGTGCATAACGACTAATCAGCATTTCTGCTGCCGTTTCTGCACTCTTCTCTCAAGGATTTTTACTCATATACAATATAGCACACTTTTGTGCATATTGCAATATTATTTTAAAATTATTTTTATTTTATTGTATCTTTTTAATTGTTTTTTATTTAACGCACTGCTTCCAATATACATATTGCATATTTTATTTTGTGTGTTTCGTCAATTTGCACATGATTTCTGACTAATTTCTACTTCTTTCAGCGGCTTTGCACATCAGAGAATTTTCTTGAAACATGCAATGAAACATATGATTCTCAGTGATAATCGACAGAATATGACTGGAAGTGCAATAACAACGTTATTTTTTTCACATTTCAGGTGGTTTTATGTACTCCTCATTTTAATGATTCCATACCACAAAACAAAACGGATGACCAGCAGGATCGAGCATAGTAACCCAATCTTCGCCGCCATACTGTTGATCAGCAATTTTTGCCCCCAGCATAATTGCTTTTTCCATTGCTTCCTTTAACTCATTCTTATCATCTACAGCAAAATCTAAATGTGCCATCATCTGTTGATGCCCCGCTTGTGATGGCCAGGTTGGTGGAATATAATTTTCATCATACTGAAAGGCTATTCCCATCTCATCCTGAGTGGAGTGTATTCCTACAAAAGTATCTAATTCAAACACTACCGGCCAATGCAAAAGGCCTGTGTAGAAAGAAACCAATTGTTGTATATCATGGCATTCTAAGATTACAGTTTTTAATTTTATATTCATTTAGATTGCAGCCTCCTTTTTATTTTACTAATTGTAACAAAGAAGACGATTGCTTAAAACCCTAATGATAATTATAAATAACTCTGAGCTGAAATACTAAAACACACAAACAAATCCTGCAATGCATATTTTCCAACTTTTATCAAACAATAATTGAAAATAAGGAGGCGATACTATGGCTGTAGCTCATAAAAGTGCGATTAGTGTAGGGATGCTCTATATTCCGGTTGGATTATATAAAACCACAAAAGATATATCCGTTAGTTTCAATCAACTGTGTAAAGATACTCATGAGCGGGTGAAATACAAAAAAATTTGCCCTTCCTGTAATAAAGAGGTCAATCCGGATGGCATTATAAAGGGGTACGAATATGAAAAGGGTAAGTATGTCACCTTTACGGAAGACGAGCTGGAAAAAATCAAAACGAAGAAAGACAAGACGATCCACATTGAGCATTTTGCAAAATTATCAGATGTAGATCAGATTTATTACGAAAAAAATTACTTTGTTGTTCCCGAACCCGGAGCAGAAAAAGCCTGTGAACTTCTGCGTCAGGCCATGCTCTCACAGAAAAAAGTTGGAATTGCCAAAACAGTAATCGGTTCCACTGAAAACTTAATGGTATTGTATCCTACGAAAGATGTTATAATTGCAAAAACTTTATTCTATCAGGCTGAAATCCAGGCTGTCCCAGTAGCAGTAACCAGACCAGAGGTCACAAAACCAGAAGTGGAAATGGCAAAAACCATGATTGATTCGATGACATCAACATTTGACCCTGGTTTATATCATGATGAATATCAGGATAGACTGCGCCAGGCAATCGAAACCAAAATAGCCGGAAAAGAAATAGTAAATGCTGATACAGAAGGTCAGAATAATATTATTGATCTCATGGAAGCCATGAAGAGGACAGTTGAAATAGCAAAAGGAACCAAAGGTCTGGCGTAATGGATATATTTGATAGTAAAAATGTCAGCCCTATGCTGATTTCTGAGATGCAGGATCCGTTTGACTCACCGAACCATATTTTTGAGATAAAATGGGATGGGATCAGATGCCTGTCCTATTTAAATGCCGGAACAGAAATGAGGAATAAAAGGAATAAACTTATGATTCCCATATTTCCGGAACTTGAAAATCTTTACAGGCAGGTAAAAGTAAAGTGCATACTTGACCATGAATTACTTGTACTGAAAAACGGGGTTCCTGATTTCTATGAAGTCCAAAAAAGAGCTTTAATGAGTAACCAGTTTAAGATAAAATTAGCTGCTGACAGATATCCAGCCAGTATTATTGCATACGATATATTATATTACAAAGAGAAGGATATCACTATGCTCCCACTCATGGAACGGAAAAAGTATCTTCAGGACGTTATTATCGAGAATAATATGATTTCTGTATCCAGGTATGTGGAGAATGACGGAATTATGCTGTTTAACCTTGTAAAAGAAAAAGGATTAGAGGGAATTGTAGCAAAAAGAAAAGACAGTTTGTACTGGCCGGGAAAAAGAACGAAAGACTGGATCAAATGCAAGATCATGGCTACTGATGATTGTGTTATCTGCGGATATATTCCAAAAGAGAATCACATGACCAGCCTTGTTCTGGGACAATATGATGATGATATTCTTGTGTATAAGGGACATGTCACTCTGGGGGTAAGTCTTACTATATTAAATCAGCATAAGTATAAAATTATCGACTATTCCCCTTTTGGATATGTTCCAGAAGGAAATAATGATGCCGTATGGCTTGCTCCTGAATTAGTTTGTATTGTTGAATCAATGCCAACCGAAAAAGACCGTTTCCGCCAGGCAGTTTTTAAAGGGATCAGAGATGACAAATCATCAATGGAGTGTAAGATATAGGTGGAGGCAAATAGTGCTTCTCTTTTTTGCCACATGGCATTACTTTTTATTACAATGGATCGAGGCAGCACATGCTAATTTTAGGCGAAATACTTACCAGCATATGTTCATGATCCGGTACAATATGGCCTTCTATGATATGGCCTTCTATGATATGGACTCCTTAATAATTGCTGATATAATATTTACACCTCTATTACGTATGTGCCAGTTCATTGGCTTTCTTCACCATTGTAATCACCTGTACTATTATAATAGTGGCCTGGACACCGCTATTATAATAGTACAGGTGATTTTTTGTATAACTCAATGACTCACACCCACATATCGGGTGTTTATTATTTCACATGGAATCATTTCTGTATTACACAGTATTCAAACATCAAGTGCAAATTTCGGCACTCAACGTGTATAATTTTGGCACTTTAGTTGAATCTTGATTTTTTGTGCTATTATATTATTAGCAGGACATAATTATTTAATCATTTTTCACTAGTAGTAGGTCTATTTGAAAAGAGGTGATTCCATTGATAATTAATGTGTAAAAAGATATTGCAGAACTATATTGGTCAGTTAACATTTAGATAATAGGAGGTTTTATATGAAAAAGTTTAACAAAAAGAGCAAGCAAATTTTATGTATCCTTTTTAGTTCTATTTTTGTCATGTTAAGTGCTGTAACTGCATTTGCATCTGCTGATATCACTTCAACAATTAATTATTCAGCACAATCTGAGATAAATAATGATCTAATTTCTCTTTTAACTAATAATGGAATTAAAGCTTCAGTCATTAATAATCAAGTGGTTTTAAATGATTTAACAGACGTTAATAAAGCTAATAAAGTTTTGACTCAAGACTTTTCAACGAAAGCTCGTCTAAGTACTCGTGCCAAAACTTCTTATCCTACACCATATTATGGACCTTTTGCCAAATATTACTATAATAAGAAATTTCAAAAAGCTGCTAAGACGGCACTTGCCACTACTATTACCGCTTGGGCAGGCGGCGTAAAGGTTCCACAAGCCCTAGTCGGTACATTTGTTAGTGCTTATTTCTCCTATTGGTTTGTAGAATCGGATACGGTAAATGTCTATACTTCTGTACTTTATTACTATCGTGAAAATGGACCGGGTAGATTTGATAGTTGGGGGAATTTTATAGGAGACTATAGAATAAAGAAAGTCACATGTATTACTACTAATTCTGACTACTCAGGCGGAAAAACAACAACAGAATACTCAAATCAATCACAACTTATTGAATTTTAACTATGTAAATTAAGTTTTTTATTTAAAAAGGAAAAAATAATAATGAAAAAAAGATTAGTTTTTTTTGCAAAATATATAATTATTGTAGCAATAATAAAATGTTGTAATTTCTTTTTCGGAGAACAGGACTGGTTATCATACCCAGCAATGATAATAGGACCAATCATAGGACTAATACTTTATGATGTATTTAATTATCTGATACATTCCTTTAAAAATAATAAAAAACTTGATGATTAATACTCATTCATAACATAAAATTTAGTTCTATTAAAAAGTGATAACTTTAAAATAACTCTTATAAAATGGCCCTCAATCAAATTTATGACAGTTAGGGTGCGCCTTGTTTAGGCGTACCCTTAAACAGGCTTATTAAGTTAATCCAATGGGTATATCATACTTATTTCGATACTATAATATACTTTGGAAAACAAATCTTATCCTTGAAAAAACGGTATTGCCATTAAGTATGGCAAAACGACATTGCGTTAGAACATGAGTCCGCCGAGCGCATAATTTAAAAAGCCCAGCAAATGCCAGACTTTTTGAGTGGAGCAGACGGGATTTGAACCCGTGTCCAAAAACCAATTCCCTGTTCTTCTACTATCATAGTTAGTTCATTGACATTCCCTCCACAGCCCGGGAACTAACACCCTGACTGCTTCAGTAGCTTC
>JAEWPQ010000230.1 GCA_023460575.1 Bacillota bacterium | reverse complement strand
AATAAGCCGGATGTGCCGGAAAATGCCAATGAAGAATCAGAAGTGCTTAAGGTGGATTATGGTGGCTGCCATATGCTGTTTACCGGGGATCTGGGAGAGAAGGGAGAGGAACGGCTTCTTGAGCGGCCGGGGGAAACCAGAATGCTGGAAGAGATCCATGTTTTAAAAGCCGCACATCACGGCTCTAAATACTCATCCGGCCAGGCATTTCTTGATGTGGTAAAGCCCAGGTGGGCTGTTATATCCTACGGAGAAGGCAATTCCTACGGTCATCCTCATAAGGAAGTTCTGGATCGTTTGGAAGGTTATAAGACAGAGGTATTTAAAACCGGAGTGAGCGGAGCGGTAAGGATGTGGACAGATGGGGAGATGATCCGGTTTACAAGTTTCATTGACTAGGCTGGATTCTCACGGTATAATAAGGGAAAATAAGATTGGACAACGCATCGGTATGCAAAAATGAGAGGAATGACATCATGCAGACCCTGACACAGGATATAAAAAATCACAGCTTCAAGCCGGTCTATCTTCTATACGGAGAGGAAACGTTTTTAAAAAACAGCTACAAAAATCAAATGAAAGCAGCCATTACGGCAGGTGATACCATGAACTTCAATCAGTTTGAAGGAAAGGGGATTGATGTGCGGGAAGTCATCAGCCTTGGGGATACTATGCCCTTTTTTGCAGAAAAACGCCTGATTCTGGTGGAAAACAGTGGCTTTTTCAAATCAGCCTCTGAGGAAATGGTATCTTACCTGGCCCAGTTACCGGATACCACTTGCCTGCTTTTTGTGGAATCAGAGGTGGATAAGCGGAACAAACTGTTTAAAAAAGTAAAGGAGCTGGGGTATGCGGCAGAAATGGAACGCCAGGATATGGCTCAGCTTGCCAGATGGGCGGGAACCCTGCTTTCCAGGGAGGGAAAAAAGATCACAGGACATACGATGGAGCTGCTTCTTCACATGGCAGGAGATGATATGGAAAACATCCGCATGGAACTGGAAAAGCTTGTAAGTTATACTTTGGGGAGAGAGATCATTACTGATGAAGATGTGGAAACCATCTGTACGGTTCGGACAACCAATAAGATTTTTGACATGGTGGCGGCGATTGTGAACCGGCAGACCCAAAAGGCCATGGATCTTTATGAAGATCTTCTGACCTTAAAAGAGCCCCCCATGAGGATTCTGTTTCTAATTGCCAGACAGTTTAACCAGGTTTTACAGGTGAAGGAGTTGATGGGAAAGGGGTTTGATAAGGGCAGTATTGCTTCAAAGCTCAAAATCCCTCCTTTTGCGGCAGGAAAGGTCATGCCTCAGGCAAGGACCTTTTCCAGGGAACAGATCTTGTCTTATGTAAACTTGTGCGTGGAAGCGGAAGAAGCCGTAAAGACAGGGAGGCTTAATGACAGGATGGCAGTGGAACTGCTGCTGACTCAGCAATATTAGTCTTTATGGATTCACGCAGGTAAAAACTGGTTCGTTTATGTTAAAAGGAGGCCGGTTTATCGTCATGAACCAACTAGAAAAGCAGATTCATTTGAATCTGTTTTTCTGATTAATCATTTACATTCGCTGGTATCTTTATCATCATCACAAGCACAGCAGAGATCATGATGGGCAGATATGGTGCCAAGCGTGTCACCAAGCTGGGAGAAAATGGTGCTTATTAAAGCTATTTCATCGGAAGAGCGGCCTTCTGCGATGCAGCAAGCCAGGGACGATACAAGCATTACAAGTTCACAGGACTGCATAAATAAATCACCTCTTAATAGTATATGTGGCAGAGAGGCGGTAAGACAGAAAAAACTTACACTAACTTGTATATATTGAAAGGGTCAAAAAGAATCAGGTAATTGTCTTTTTGTAACCCTTTTCCGTATTTGGCTTCATAGCATTGCAGGGCTTCCTGCAAAAACGCTTTTGCTTCATCTAATAACGTTTCATAGTTCAAATAAATCACCTCAATGAGTTATTTCTTATTCGTCAAAAAAGGCATCATCATGCTGCTTCATTTCTTCGGTCACATTAATGTCAGTTCTTTCATGAGCTGCTACCGGCTCTAAATAAGCCCTGTTATTTACATCTGAAATCTTATGTTCCTTGCTATATTCCGGGATATGAACCATTTCCCGGACGCGTTTTAAGGCTTCCTTCTGTCCCTTTTCATTTAAATAGTAAAAATTTTCAAGCATATCTCCTGCATATTTCCCGAAACAGCCGCTTACGTAATGAAAGGCAGATGCAGTATCACTTTCCCAGCCCATAAGACAGGCTGGTGTTGTCTTTAAGGCATTGGCAATGGCGATAACCTTTGACTGAGGAAGCCCTCTTCCGTCTACTTCGATCTTGTTGATGAAAGAACGGGATTTGTAGCCAGCTTTATTGCCAGTTCTTCCTGGGAAAGGCCAAGCTCTTCCCGTCTCTTTTTAATGATCTGTCCTATTTCCATAAGATCACGTCCATAAGGACATTATAGCACAGAGAAAGAAATGATCAATGAAACGGAGGCAATACACGAGCAGACCATATGCAAAATTAAAGGGAACTTTTTATGCGGGCTTATGGACCGGGAAAATAGCACATCATCTTGTTGACCAATGGATCAAAACGGAAGAAAGCGTGAGAATGCAGAAATAAAAAGTAAATTATGTACAATATGGGGAGTTGTGGGCAGTTTTATTGCATCACTATTTGGTGGCTGGGATACAGGAATCGCCATTCTTGTCCTTTTCATGGCTATTGATTTTCTTTCAGGCCTGGCATTGGCTAGCCATCACAATAACAATAAAAGACCTGTCCCAGTCTGGGTACATGTGGGCCATTTCTGTCATATGATAATAATAAAAAGGACAAGGTAACTTTATGGTTAAAAGTATAGCTACAAAACATATGTCAAACATGGAACTGTTGGGAATACAGGAAAATCTGAAAAATTCTGATTACACGGAAATCGAACGGTACCGGGAATCGTTTGATGCTGATGAGATGGGCTTTGCGGATGAGAGGGAAGGGATTTAATATGGAAGTTCAAAAACTATTAACACCATATAATTATAGCAATGGCCAGATAGGCCGTATAAAATATATTGTAATCCACTATGTAGGAGCTTTAGGAGGTGCCGAAGCTAACTGTAAATATTACGCCTCCCAATACATTGGAGCCAGTGCTCATTATTTTGTTGGCTTCAGCGGAGAGATATGGCAGTCCGTCGAGGACAAGGATATTGCATGGCATTGCGGAGCAAAGACATATATTCATCCA
The DNA here is from genome assembly GCA_023460575.1 of Bacillota bacterium. Lineage (GTDB taxonomy): Bacteria > Bacillota > Clostridia > Lachnospirales > Lachnospiraceae > Lacrimispora. The sequence goes on along the minus strand of JAEWPQ010000230.1, from coordinate 1,846 downwards.
GAATGCCGAAACAGTAACAGCCTGGGAATCGAGCTTTGTGTCAGGAACAAAGGAAGTCAGTCAGAGACAAGCAGAGACTGGTATTTTGAAGATGCAACAGTAAAAGCTGCTGTTCAGCTGACAAAAGAACTGAGGAAGCAATACCATGTACCAGAAGATCATGTAATACGCCACTATGACGTAACGGGCAAAATCTGCCCAAATCCTTACGTTTACAACCACACCCAGCATACCTGGAATGATTTTAAATCAGCATTAACAGAAATACACAAGAATAAATCCGGCTGGATAGAAGAGGACGGCGGATGGAGATTTTACCTGGGAGATACTGGTGAGTATGTGAAAAACAATTGGTACAGGGATGGAGAAAACTGGTATTGGTTCGATGGTGCAGGATATATGGCAAAGGATACGTGGAAGACTGGATCAGACGGTAAGTGGTACTATTTAAATTCCAACGGTGCTATGGCGAAAAACCAGTGGGTTATCTGGAAAGAAGAACTATACCGGGCCACAGAAGACGGAAGCATGCTGGACGGAAAAATTTGTCTGGCTGCAGATGAAAAAAGTGCTCTCCGCGTGATATGAAAAAATGGCGGGAGTCCGGTAAAATCCGGCCCCGCCTATTATTGTGTAAACCAATAAAAATACTGGAAATTCTCCATACGCCATGCTAAAATAATTTATATGAATCAAAGTCGTGTTTTCCCTGGTTCTTTTGTCAAGGATAGTCTGATGAAACAGCATAAGAGAAGTATTTTGTATTTTAAAATAATAGAAGAGAGGTGTTATTATGCTTTTTTTCAAGCGAAACCCAATCCCATTCATTTTTATGTTTTATGTCCTTTGTTTTGCATTCCGGGCCATGGAATACTTTCTGTTACGTACCGACCAGTCCATAATCGGGGAAGCATTTATACATAAATTGGCCGGTATTTTTTTGCTCGCAGCTGGTGCGTCATTTTTCCGGTATTCATGGACGGAAATCGGTTTTTCCTCTCAAAAAGTGTTCCGTGGTATTTTATTGGGGGCGTTACTGGGTATCGTTGTTTTTGCAGCAGGCTACGGGGGAGAAATACTCATGCAGTGGGCATCAGGTAATTCCCCGGTACTGAAGCTTTACGTATCCAGCTATTCCATAACAGGCAACAGGAGTATGGAGCATGGCCTCCTGTTCCTGCTTATCTGCGTAGCAGGAAACATAATCAATGTGATCATGGAAGAAGGAGTTTTCCGTGGATTGTTTATCCGGCTGTCAGAGGAAAGACATTCTTTTCCAGCCGCCTGCATACTCTCATCCGTTCTCTTTGGAATCTGGCATATTATGCAGCCTGTGAGAAATGCAATAGACGGCAGCCAGTCCATGGGTGGCGCATTCATGGCCGGCCTGGTACTGGTGGTCACCAGTACATTGCTGGGCATTCAGTTCTGCATGCTTTGCAGGCTGACTGGAGCCCTGTGGGCGGGAATGGCGGCTCACTTTGTGAATAATACCACGGTTAATCTGTTGCACGTGGTGACTGCCTCTGGTGTGGATGAACTTCTGCCCATTCGTATCACCATTGCCCAGACCCTTTCTTTTCTCATTGTACTCTGTTTTTATATATCCCGTTACAAAAAGAAAGAAGCCTGAGCAATATTCCAGCCCTTCCGCTGTATTATAAAAATATAAGAAATAGCTGCTCAGAGAGATACCTACAATAATATGCATAAAAATAATGATAAAAACACAGCACTTATCACAAAAAATATAAAAAATATTGACACTGATCTAATAAAGTGTTATTTTATAATCACCAAAAACGTTTTTGGTAATAGGGATTTCGTACAACACTTCTAAAAGAAG
>JAEWPQ010000229.1 GCA_023460575.1 Bacillota bacterium | reverse complement strand
AGCAATACTCTGTTTCGTCACAATGGAATATCCGAAATTACCGTTCATAATCCCGTCAAGCCAGCGGATGTACTGAACATACACCGGCTGGTCATAACCGTATTTTGCTTTGATTAAATTGATTGTCTCCTGTGACATCTTCGGGGATGTCATGGCATCAATGGCATCATAGGGCGCAAAATGCATCAGCGCAAAGCATAGAACCGTTATGAGAAGGACCATGGGGATGGCTGTTAATATCCGTTTCAGTATATATTTGGCCATATCATTTCTCCTTAATAAAGAAAGAGGTGTCTGCTGCAGCTAAGGCAGCGAAACACCATTCTCTCTCTTATTTTGCAGATGCAATTACTTTTTCTGTAACTTGGAGGTATCCTCAAAGGTATAAACAGGAACCAGCTTTGCATCTTCAATACCTGATACATTTTTAGAAACCACTAAGAGGCGTTTGTTGGAATATAAAGGATAAAAACAAGCTGTATCCTGAATCTTCTTCTGAATATTGGTGTAGATTTCTTTCCGCTTTGTCTCGTCTGTTTCTTTACGTCCCTGTGCAAACAACTCATTGATTTCGGGCTTATCATAATGCATGTAATTGAATCCACCGCCTGATTCAAATAAGCTGGAGAATGTGTCAGGGTCAATTCCCATGATATAACCGCCAAAGTACATATCGTAGGTATTGTTCTTATCCTTCATCTGCTGGCTGAGTGCCTTGGAATCAATACCGGATAAGGTAACCTTAAATCCTGCTTTCTCAAGCTGCTCCTGAACCAGTAAAGCTGAGGTGGACTGTAAGCTGTCTGATCCGCTGTATGCCAGGTTCAGTTCCGGTTTCTGTACGCCGGAAGCCGCAAGATACTCTTTTGATTTATCAAGGTTCTGTTCGTATTTTTCTACGTCCTCTGTAAAGAACTTGCTGTTAGGCGGCATGAAGCTCCATGGGAGATCATAATTATCTGAGCTTAACAGAGCTGCATCTGCAATTGCCTTCTTATCCAGAGCATACAGAATTGCTTTTCTTAAATCCTCATTCTGTACACGTGCTGCATTGATCATCATATATCCCACGCGGCCTTCCTGATAAGGATAAACAGTTAAGTTGGCAGAATCCAGATTCATCTGCGCTACCTGGGCCGGAGTTCCGATCCATGCATCTACTTCGCCGCTCTGAATCGCTGTCATGGCTGTATTCTCATTCTCTATAATACGGTAAACGATATTGTCAATGGAAGGTGCTCCAAGGAAATAGTTCTCATTCTTTGTGAACTTCACATAGGAACCTGCTGAGTATTCAGACATAACATAAGGACCGGTTCCCACTGGTTTGGTATTCACATCATTGTTTTCAAAATTGGTTACATTCTCATAAACATGCTTAGGCATGATAAAAATCTGAGAGAACATCTCAACTGCTGCAGAATTTACGAAAGGCATGGTTAATTTAACTGTATAATCATCAACCTTTTCAATCTTTACCGCACCTTCCTTATAAACTAACTGGGAATAGGCCCAGCCCGCATTTTCTTCCTTCTCCATTGCCTCGAATGTGAAAACAACGTCATCAGCGGTAAATTTCTCTCCGTCTGACCACTTTACGTCATCCCGTAAATGCATGGTATAAGATAAATTATCATCAGAAGTATCAATACTCTTTGCAAGGAAATAGTTGATTCCATCCGCATTGTACATATATAATGGGGAATAGATCATCTTGAGAGTCATAAGACCGAAACGGTCACTGGTTGTAATTACATTTACATTCGCACCCGGATCTCCTGCGATGGCATAGGTAAAGGTACTCTCTCCTCCTTCAGACGGTTTGGCCGCCTCCGCTGTTGTCTCACCTGCACCTGCCGTATTGCCGGATACTGCTGTGGTTCCTTCTGCTGCCGGATCCTTTCCGCCGCAGGCGGTGAGTCCTCCAAGCACCATAAAAGCTGCTAAAAGAAAGCCCGCACGTTTCATAAAATTCTTTTTCATAATTTTCTCCTTTCTTATACTGTCCCTTAGTACTCATCTGTCCTTAACCAGAAAAAGTTAAAATCATTATATACCGATTTGCATACTTTTTTCAACATATTTCGACACATTTCCTATTTTTCTATAGTTTTAATATGTTTTATGTCATATTCCAATAAATCAGGTAGTAAAAAAGACAGTTGTCAAGCCGTACAACTGCCTCCTTTGGCATATCCTATATCTATTATGAACAATGTTGCAATTATGGCTCTGCCCTTTTTATATAGTTCGAATGGAAAAGGTTCTTTCATAAGGGGTATAGTCATTGAAGTAAAGAGTAAATCCGGTGGTGTTGATCTCTTCTCCTGAATAATGACCGCCGAACTCGTGTGTTCCATATCCGGGTCCTATAAGAAGCTTCTGATCTCCGTGAATCAGATTGATAAAGCCATCCCGAAGCACCATCTCCCCGGCTTTTTCCGCTCTTATGTGGAAATGCTCATTTTCCAGAACACTTCCTGCCGGAATGCAGATTTCCACACGAAGAGGAACCTTATCAAGTCCCTCTGCCTTAACGGTCACTTCCATACCGTCAGATAGTTCTTTCAGCGTAACTGTCATACGAATTTCACTGCTGTTTAAAATCTCACGCTTCTTATGATCCATCTTCCACCAGTCAGTTGTATGCTGTTTTTCCTTAAACGGAAGATAATACCAGCCCCTGGCTACAGAAGTCAAGACACAGACACCGTCCTCTTCTTCAATCGTCTGTGGGATGAAGTTACGGATATCGCAGTAGCTTTCACCTATTTTTAAGTATACCAGTGTTTCTTTAAATTTAAGAAACAGGAATGCGCTCTTCTCCTTCAGAATGCTGTATCCGTATTCAGAAGTCTTTCCTCTGATTACGCCTGCTTCCTCAAAATGCTTGTGGTAGGTATCCAGAAAACCATAGCCCTTAAACTCATACTGCTCCATAAAATCATGAAGCATAATAATATGCAGGCATTCCGGCGCCATATCGCCCCGCTCCATATTGTCTTTTATAATTTTATGCGCAGCCCGGTCAAAGATTTCCTCTCCTGTTTTTGCCGCCATATATAAATACTGGTAGAAATACTTGTCCGGATAATCGGCTTTGCCCTGATCCTGTCTCGTAGAATTCTGAGTGAAAATGGTATCGTCCGGATCAATATAAAAGAGCATCATTTTTAAATTCCGCTCCACATATCCCAGATAGCTTTCATCTTTTGTTTCCTCAAACATCGCCATCATGGCATTATTTACCACTGCATTGTAATTGCCGGTAGAGCGTTCTGCATACTCCCCTTCTTCATTGCCGTCAATGCCTTCAGCCAGATACTGGTCTGCGCGGGCAAGCAGCTGGGCCGCAAACTCCGGATTTTCTTCTTTTACAAGATTAGCGCCCTGCATCAGAGCTGCAGTGATGCCCCAGCGGTGGTTTGGAGTATGAAAGCCGCCGGTTAAAAGAGCATTTAAGGATTCTTCCAGTATAAAACGGTAACCGTCTTTCAGTTTGTCCAGTTCGCCCTCTTTTGTATATTTTAAAAACAGACGGTAAGTTGCAATGAGACGTTTAAAGCAAAAAGAGGTATCCGGTGCAGATTTAAAATTGCAGGAAGGATAATCGAAGCTTCCATCCTCTCTCTGGCAATTGGCAATAAAGGTCACGGCTGCTTCCATGGCGCGAAGAAGCTCAGGATCTTTATAAAACCTGCTTTCAGAATTTAAATATACCGATGCAGCATCTGCCATAACATAGATGGTTGGCTTTACTTCTAAAATAGCCCGTTTCATCCCTCCGTAAAACGGGTCCTTCTCATCTGTTACCTGAGTGTTTAAAAAGCGATCCACCCGCTTCTCAGCGGAGCGTATCAGATGTCCCATATATCGTTTCATAATTCCTGTCCTCTTTTCTTCTACTCTAATAAGGCAGCTCCTATGAGCCCGGCATCATTATCTAACATAGCGGCTGCGATCCTTGTCCTGCGTTTTGAGGTTCTTGCATAATCTTCCTGGTCAATGATTCTTTTTAACGGATCTAAGAGTAAGTCTCCGGCTTTGCTGATGCCACCGCCGATGCAGATTAAATCCGGCTGAAAAATATTGATTAAATCCACAAGACCTGCCGCCAGATATTCAATGTACCGGTCAAATACGAGAAGCGCCGTCTCATCCTGCCTTCTGACACCGTCAAAGAGCGTCTTGCCCTCCACATTGCCAATCTCACCGCCGCACAATTCCCAGAGAACGGATTGTGGGTTTTCAAGCATTGCAGCCTTTGTCTGTGAAATTAATGCAGTGGCAGAGGCATAAGCCTCAAAGCACCCCTTTCTTCCGCAGTTGCATGGAATACCGTTCCGTTCAATGGTAAAATGACCGAATTCTCCCGCTGCATAGTTGATCCCCTCATAAAGCTTTCCGTCAAGAATGATTCCGCCTCCTACGCCGGTGCCCAGAGTAACCGCCAGCATGGAGCTTACACCTTTTCCGCTTCCTGCCGTATATTCTCCCCAGGCAGCCGCATTGGCATCATTATCAAAACGGATTTTTTTACCAGGAAGCGCCTCCTCCATCATGGAGACTACCGGTTCATCATAAAACCCCAGATTATTGGCATATTCCACCATGCCGGTCTCTTTATTGGCTGTTCCCGGCACTCCAAGTCCGACTGCCTCGATCTCTTCCCACGAAACATTTCCTTCCTGTGCGGCCTTCTTAGCCAGATCTGCCATATCCTGAACGATTCCCCCTGCGCTTCTTCCGCTTCTGGTTGGTACAGACAGGCGGGTAAAAAGTGTTCCGTCCTCTCCTACCAGACCGGCTGCAATATTGGTTCCGCCTAAGTCTATTCCGATATAATACTTCATTCTCTATCCTCTCCCTTCCCGCGCACAACTGCCGGGGCGCAGCTGCGCTCCGGCACTCTTTTCTTTCATTATCCTCTCCCCTTGCGAAGAAACCAGGACTTTAACTGTTCCATGTCTGCATTCACCACCAGCTTTTTGGGAAAGTCCAGGCTGTTTAACATGGAAAGAGCCTCATCAAATACTCCCACACTCCGGCAGAAATGTGCATCCGAACTGACAATGACAGGAACGCTGTATTTCATGCAGAGTCTGGCAATGATCCGGCAATTTTCTGCGGAGCTTTTCCTGACGCGGAATGTCCCTTCGTTAATCTCCACCAGCTTTCCGTTCTTTCCAAACTCTGGTATCACCCTTTCATAATCATACTCATAGCAGTCAGTCCCGCTGTGACCGATGATATCCACCAGTGGATTTTCTGCTGCATGAAGATACGCTCTTGTATGATCTTCCATGCTTCCCGGCACAATCACATCTTCATGAAAAGAGGCTATTGTGTAATCCAGCCGGTTTTCAATGGTATCGGAGCTTAAATCAATCCCACGGTCAAATTTGGTAAAATTCAGTTCTGCTCCCCGATATACACGGATACCATCCACCCACTCCGGAATCACCCGGAGATTTCTAAAATGCCCCTCAGGCGCTCCATCGGGATGGGCCGGACAGTGATTGCTGATTCCTACAGCCAGAAGACCGGCATCCTTTGCTGCAGTTATATTTTCATAAACGGTACTGTAACCGTGCCTGCTTATATCTGTATGGGTGTGTAAATCCGCAGCAAGATGTTTTATCATAAATTGCTCACTTTACTTTTTCTCATTTTTCTTACCCAATGAGTATATCCCTTTTTATTGCAAAGCTTCTACCTTATTTTTGTCTTTCTTCAAATATTTATTGCAATTTTTGTTTTTATGATCCTATCCGTTGACAGAATCAATCCGTTTATCATTGGACAGACGGATCACAAGATCATTTTTTTCATAACCGGCCGGATAAAGCAAATCCAGCTCGATCTTGGTACCATCCTTGGACTTTCCTATTTTTACATTCAGTACTTTCACCTTTTCTTCGTTTAGCTTATGAAAAAGCTCTGTAATAACGGCATCGTAATGAGATGTGCTGATTTTAAGCATACACCGGTATGGCTCCTTTGACAAAAAGGGAACGTCATGGAGCAGAACCTGTATCATAATCAAAAGAAACGCAGAACCGCAGCCCATATAATAAGCACCGGCTCCTATTGCCATTCCCACTCCTGCAGTTGCCCAGATACCCGCAGCGGTAGTCAGGCCGCTGACCGAATTATTCTTTACAAAAATGACACCAGCTCCCAGAAAACCAATTCCTGACACGATCTGGGCCGCGATTCTGGAGCCGTCAAAATTCGGAATATCACGGAAGCCGTACTTGGATACAACCATCATAAGAGCAGCCCCCATAGCCACAATGGCATGGGTTCTCATACCAGCTCCTTTATTCCGGTTCTTTCTTTCGTATCCGATTAAATATCCCGAAAAACCGGCCACAATGATTCGTAAAAGCAAACTGGTCTGATAGACCAGATCATACCGCTCCACCCAGCTAATCACCATCTGTTCCAATTGATACATGATAACTCCTCTTTTCTGTAATAAACTATATCTTATAAAATATGCTATTAATTTAACATGTTTAAACCGAAACGTCAGCGCAGAATTTGCTTTTTCTATGCTGGTTTCTATGCACTTTTTGTACTTTGGCACTTAACCTGCGTATATTAAAAAAAGACCTTCCAGAAAGTCCATAGATAAGCAGCAGAAACTACATCCAGTCTTTGTGAACGAAAGAGCGTATGCCGATCATAAAATAGGCGAAAAATGTGAACAGGAGAATTAATATAAATGTAATTAATTCCACTCGCGGAGAAAGATTTAACCCTTGTGGAAACATGGCGTAATATGGGGAGGTAAATGGAAACCATGCCCCTAATGAAGCAGGAAGACCTGTCAGAACAATATTGGGAATAACAGAAGAAATACAGAGCAATAGGGCTATTCCAAAAGATTGAAAGCGAATAGCCAGCCAAACCTGTAACATAGCAAGAGGAAAACAGGCCAGCCAGCCGCCTATGACCCCCTGCAAGATAGATTCCCATGGAATCATACCTTCTACATGAATCATATTTCCCGTAATAAAACATTCTGCCAGAAACAGAATCTGCATCAAAGCAATCAAAGTCACTAAGGCCAATAATTTGGATAGAAGTACTTTCCATCGCGGGTAGGGCAGCGTAAGTAACTGCTTCCACGCTCCATTTTTATATTCATAAAAACATAGGAACGCAGCAAAAATACCAGTGAAAAGAGGCAAAAAAAACATCCCATGAAAAGATACTGCCTGAAAATAGAGTGTTGTCCAATTATAGGGAAAATAGTAGGTTAAAGACTTTGCATTCCCCGCAGCAAGAATCCATGTTAAAACACCTTCCATTAATATTATAATAAGAATAAAGTGCCATTTTATTTTTTGATATTCTGAATAAAGTAATCTATACATATTGAATTCTCCTATTTTATTTCTAAAAAACAAAACCGCATAGCGCCTGCGATAAACAAAATCAGACCTGATCCGATACCAATTGCAATCCATGTTGTATACCCTTCAATAAATGGGCTTGACATAGAAGGATATGACCAAGGAAGAATGTATAAAATATCCTGTGTAATTCGAGGCAAAAAAAGGCTAGATATGGCACCAGTCACACCCAATCCAAGAGGAAAAGTTTGATTGGGAATAGAAAGGGATAGAAATAGCTGGATAGAAAGTACGGGAAACGAAGCCGCGAAACAGCCAAAAATTTGTTTCATAAGAAATGAAAACGGCAAAACTTTATCTGTATACAAAAGCCATACCAGGCAGAAACCGCCTAAGATTAATATGCTGTAACAAAACATCAATAAAATCACCCAAACTGCTTTCGAAAAGTAAAAGGCCATACGGTTTACTGGTGCGGCAAAAAGAAATTTGAGGCCTTGCGATTGATGTTCCGTTTCAGATACCATACTGCAAAGAAGCGTTATTGTCAGCAGCATGGTAAAAGACAGAAACATATAAATAATATTTAAGCCTGCATATATTCCTGATTCTCCTTGCCTGAAGTACAAATACCACTCCATACAAGTGCATAAAATTAATACCATAGCACTAACGACGGGTATGATATAGCAAATTTTCCGTGTCTTATAAAACTCTGCAAAAAATAACTGTCTCATCATAAACTGCCATCCTTTCCAGTCAAATTCAGGAAGATGTCTTCTAAAGAAGCCGTTAATTCCTGCATGTGCTGTATTGAAAAAGATTGAAGAATATTGAACACTTTTGCCTGATCCATTTCGTCCGATAAAGATATAAGCAGTTCTCCCTCCTGTAAAACTACATCAGCACCAGCGTAGGACAGAACGCGGAATGCCTCTTGCTGATTTTCAGTCCGTACCAAAAGTCTGGTAAGGCTTTTTTTCTCCAATTCCTGTATACTGTCTTGAAAAATAAGCTTGCCATTTTGTATAATGCCAATTTCATCTGCAATAGTCTGAATCTCACTCAAAATATGGCTAGATAAAAATATGGTAATTCCCTGTTGATAGCAAAGTGATAACATTAAATTACGAATTTCCTGAATACCTGCCGGATCAAGGCCATTAATTGGTTCATCTAAAATAAGCAGTTTCGGTCTGCGGATTAATGCCTGAGCAATACCGAGACGCTGCTTCATACCGAGGGAGTAGCCTTTTACAGTTTGCTTAGCATAAGGAGACAACCGTACAATGTCAAGGAACTCGTTAATATCCTTCTCTGGCAAGTCCAAAAGCTTGCAAATTATTTTAAGATTTTTATAAGCTGACAGATGTCCATAGTAAGAGGGACCTTCCACCAGTGATCCAACATCTCTCAGAATCTTTTCACGATCCCGTTGCAGAGATAGTCCCATAATACGGACAGAGCCCTCATCCGCACGAATTAAGCTGAGAAGCATACGAATTGTTGTCGTTTTTCCTGCACCGTTTGCTCCCAAGAATCCGTAGATTTTTCCTTTCGGTACCCGTAAATTAATATGATCTACAGAAACATGTTGACCAAAACGTCTTGTCAACCCATCCGTTTCAATGATATATTCAGACATAAAAAATCCTCCTGTATTTTCTTCCTGACAGGAGTATATACAATTCTTCTAACATTCAGGTAAACAAAAGTAAAATGTTAATAAAATCGTTCAAATAAGTAAAACAGGCAGTTCAAACAATATAGAGCTGCCCTGTCCTACCGTACTTTCAACGTGAATTGACCCATGATGCAGCTCGATAAATTTTTTGGCAATGGACATGCCAAGCCCTGATCCTTCTGTAGGGCGGTCCGTAGACGTTCCGCGATAATAAGTGTCAAAAAGCTTTCTTTTTGTTTCTTCAGCCATCCCATTTCCATTATCTTTAATTATAATTGAAAGTATGTTTTGTTGTTTGTACACAGATACGGTAATTTCGGTTTCAGGGGGATTGTGTATAATCCCGTTGATAAGAATATTCTGCAGAGTTCTCTGTATCAAAGTGGTATCTATAGCCATAAGCAAGCTATCTATGTCTGTCTCAAAAGAAAACACGTAATCAGAAAATTGTCGAGAATTTGCAATATCTAATATGCATTTGCGTATAAATGCAACAATTTCTACTTTTGTTTTGTGCACAACAATTTTTCCATCCTTCGATTGAAAGGAAAGATTCAGATCGTCAATCAAATCTTTTATATGTCTGGACTTTTCCTCGATTTTTTTTCCAAAATCTATTATTTCCCCATCCGTCCATTTGTATTCCTGTGAGGAAATCATAGAGGCATAGCCCTGAATATAGGTCAGCGGAGTTTTCAGATCATGTGTAATTCCCGCAAGCCATTCCCGCCTGCTTTTTTCCAGTGCGTCCTGATCAGCCTCACTTTGTTTCAGTTTGTTGCTTAAGCTATACATCTGTTCAAAAAGTTCCCTGTACAAAAACCGTGACCATCTGCTGAGCAGAAAATTTACGCCATAATAGCACCTGGCCGGTTCTTGAAAATTCCCACCAGCTAATGATTGAATCCAGAGAATCACATATAAAACAGGCCGTAATACAAATATAAAAAACAGGCTGGCAACAAGTACTGCCGAAAGGAAAATAGCAGTGTGGCGCATATTTTCTTTATTTGCAAGACCTGCCAGAGGATATACCTTGTACAGAAATGAAAACAATCGCAAAAACACGCGGAAGCTGAACAGGTAAACAACTAAAGGTGTGATCATTAGCAGCAAAACTTTTCCTATTGTCTGAAAGGGACTTCTCATGTTACAGTGCCTCCTTCTTATGAGGAATAAATTTATACCCCAGCCCTCGAATATTGTGAATATATTTTACTTTATCTGTTTTAGGTTCTATTTTTTTACGTATCCTGGAAATATGCATAACAACCGTCTTTTCATCTCCAAGATTCATTTGTTCCCATACATTTTCATATAATTGTGCAGTCGTAAATATCCTGTTCGGGTGTTCTGCAAAATAAAGCAGTAAGGAGTATTCAAGTGCAGTAAACTCCATGACATTTCCATCTTTTTGTATAACCTCACAAGAATTCTTATTAATGCTGAAATCCTCGAATTCCAGCATATTAATTTGTTCAATTTGAGAATACATGTGCTGGTGTTTCAGTTGTACTTTTATTCGTGCAATTACCTCCATTGGATTAAAAGGCTTGGTAATATAATCATCGCCTCCCATTGCAAAACCGGTCAGCTTATCATAATCTGATGTTTTGGCCGTCAAAAACAGTACTGGTACATCTGTTTTTTTACGCAGTTCCATACAAAACTCCAGTCCGTTAACGTCTGGAAGCATGACATCTAATACGATGAGCCTGGGATTGAATTCCCGAATCAGCTGTGATGCAGCCTTGCCTGTCTGTGCCTTTTTGATATTACGAAATCCCTCTTTTTTCAATACAATTTCCAACATATCTAAAATTCCTTTTTCATCATCTACCAAAAGAATACATTCTTCCATTTTCATTCTCCTCCTAAATCAACAACTCTGGACAATAAAATTCTTTCAATTCACGATATAAGAATATCACACTCTTTTTTACAAGGAAAGTAACAAAAAGGAAAGTGAGGTGGTTATCGAATGCCAATGACTAAAAAAAAAACGGCAGACAGCGATTACTCACTGCCTGCCAATACATACCGACCATTTTATCACAGTTCGGGAATCTTCCTATGACACCGCGGGGAAAGCGGCAGGTCCTTGTATTTACATTGTAATTTCAGAGATTCTTACAGGTCTGTGCTCTTTAACGGATTTCTTTGCTGCTATTCCCATTAATACCGGTTTTAAGCCATCTAATACGCCAAGAGGAGTATCTGTATCATTTACAATGGCTTCGATAAAGCAGTTTACTTCCTTTGCGAAGGACTGCATATAACGCTCTAAGAAGAAGTAGAGAGGCTTCTCGCCTGTCACACCATCAGCAGTGCTAAGAACTGCGCTGGATTCTGTGTCGTTGGAGGTTGCAACCATACCCTTGGAGCCGAATACTTCTGCTCTCTGGTCATAGCCGTAAGCTGCTTTTCTGGAGTTATCAATCACTGCAATTGCACCGTTCTCCATCTTTATGGTGATGACAGCGGTATCCACATCACCGGCTTCGCCAATGGCAGGATCAACTAAAACTGCAGACTGAACATAGATCTCTTCTGCATCACAGCCAGCCAGATAACGTACCATATCAAAATCATGAATGGTCATGTCAAGGAACATACCGCCGGATACAGCAGCGTATTCTGCGCTGGGCGGCTCAGGATCTCTGGATGTCACCTTAATGATATGGGGATCTCCGATTTTTCCTGCTGCAACTGCATTTCTCACTGCCTCAAAGTTATGATCAAAGCGGCGGTTAAAACCTACCTGATATTTAACCTTGCTGTCCTTTAATGCATCGATAACTTCTTTGATTTTATCAATGTCATGATCAATCGGTTTCTCACAGAATACATGCTTGCCAGCCTTAATTGCTTCTACAGAGATAGGAGAATGCGTGTTTGTGGAGGAGCAGATTAAAACTGCATCGATCTCCGGATCTGCCAGGATCTCTTTATAATCCTTGGTTGTATTGGTTACGCCCATGCTCTTTGCCCACTCAGCTGTTTCCTCATTCATAAACGGATCAGCGATTGTCTTAATTGTTGCATTCTTAACGATATTGCAGATGCTTGCGGTATGAACCTTTCCAATTCTGCCTGCTCCGATAATTCCTACGGTTACCATAATATTCTTCTCCTTTTATCCTTTAAATTAAAGACCAGTTTTTTCAGCAATGAATTTTCTTGCACGGATTGCATATTCTAACGGATTCGCCTTAGCCGGATCCTGCTCTGCTTCCACTACCATATAACCCGCGTAGGCTGCATCTTCCAGCACCTTGAAGATCGGATCAAAATCTACACAGCCGTCTCCAGGAATTGTGAATGCCCCTGCACGAACGCCTGCTAAGAAGCTCATCTTCTCTTCTCTCACCTTTTTTACTACTTCCGGACGAATATCTTTTAAATGAACATGCTTAATACGTTTGATGTGCTTTGTCACCATTTCAACCGGATTTTCTCCGCAGTATGCGAAATGGCCGCTGTCAAAAAGCAGGCTTACGTATTCCGGATCTGTATGCTCCATCATACGGTCTGTCTCTGCTGCAGACTGTACTACGGTTCCCATATGATGGTGGAATGTTAATGCCACACCGTATTTATCTTTGGATAGTTTGCCAAGGCGGTTTAAGCCTGTGCACAGAAGATCCCATTCTCTGTCATCCATCTCATGCTTTCCTTCGAAAACCGGCTGGTCCAAAATTCCCTGTGTGCTGTAGCTCTGCTCGGAAACACCCACTACCTTAGCGCCCATGGCAGCTAAAAAAGCTACGTGCTTTTCAAACTCTGCCTCAGTCTCCTCGTAAGGCTTGCTGATTAAGAATGTGGAAAACCATGCATTACAGATCTCAACACCTCTTAATTCCAGCGCCTTCTTTAAAACCTCCGGATCCTTAGGGTATTTATTACCCACTTCAGAACCGGTAAATCCTGCAAGTGCCATTTCGCTGACACACTGCTCGAAGGTATTCTCCTTACCTAAATCCGGAAGATCATCGTTTGTCCATGCAATTGGTGCAATCC
>JAEWPQ010000228.1 GCA_023460575.1 Bacillota bacterium | reverse complement strand
CTTCTCAGGTAACGGCCTTCCCCACGATGAACTGGCGGCCCAGATCGTACAGCAGGCTTCCTTAGGAGATGATGCTCTTTCCAGTGAAAAATTTGCTGTGGTGTTTGCAGCTATGGGTGTAAAATATGATGTGGCAGACTTTTTCCGGCGAACCTTTGAGGAAAGCGGTGTTTCCGACCACGTAGCCATGTTCATCAATCTGGCTAATGATCCTGTGGTGGAGCGTCTGATCACGCCTAAGGTGGCCCTGACCCTGGCCGAATATCTGGCCTTTGAAAAAGGAATGCATATTCTGGTCATTTTGACCGATATGACTGCCTATGCAGAGGCCCTCCGTGAGGTATCCTCCTCAAAGGGCGAGATTCCTTCCAGAAAAGGTTATCCCGGTTATTTATACAGCGAGCTGGCATCCCTTTATGAGCGGGCGGGCATTGTAAAGGACCGCCATGGTTCTGTAACCCAGATCCCTATCCTCTCCATGCCAAACGATGATATCACCCATCCCATTCCAGATCTTACGGGATATATTACGGAGGGACAAATTGTTCTGGACCGCAGTTTATACAGCCAGTCGGTTTATCCTCCCATTAACGTTCTTCCTTCCTTAAGCCGTCTGATGAAGGATGGTATTGGGGAAGGCTTTACAAGGGCAGACCATCAGGGCCTGGCAAACCAGCTCTTCTCCTGCTACGCAAAAGTTGGGGACGCAAGGGCACTGGCATCGGTTATCGGGGAAGATGAACTGTCTCCCATTGATAAGAAATATCTGGTGTTTGGAAAAGAATTTGAAAACCGCTTTGTAGGGCAGGGAAACCATGCCAACCGAAATATAATGGAAACACTGACCATTGGTTGGGAGCTTCTGGGTCTTCTCCCAAGATCTGAGCTGGACCGCATTGATACCAAGGTCTTAGACCAGTATTATAAGCCAGTCACCCTTGACGGATCCATAGAATAGGAGGGATATTCATGAATCCCAATACATTTCCCACTAAGGGGAATTTAATCCTTGCCAAAAGCTCTCTTGGTTTAGCCAGACAGGGCTACGAACTGATGGATAAAAAGCGGAACATTCTCATCAAGGAACTGATGAGCCTGATTGATGAAGCAAGGGGCATCCAGTCTGAAATCGATGTCACCTTTACTTCCGCATATAAATCCCTGCAAAAAGCCAACATTGAGCTGGGAATCAATTATGTACAGGATATTGCCCTGGCGGTTCCCGTGGACAATTCGGTACGCATCAAGACCAGGAGCATTATGGGAACTGAGATACCTCTGGTTGAACATGATGAAATCCCCTTAAACCTGACATATGCCTATTACAGCACCAGGGAATCCCTGGATGAAGCCCGTTATCAGTTTGAAAAGGTGAAAAAGCTGACAGTAAAGCTCTCCATGGTGGAGAACTCTGCCTACCGTCTGGCAAACAGCATTAAAAGAACTCAGAAACGGGCCAATGCCTTAAAAAACATTACAATACCCAGATATGAGGCTCTGACAAAGAACATTACCAATTCACTGGAAGAAAAGGACAGAGAAGAGTTTACCAGGCTTAAGGTGATCAAGAGGAATAAAAATGGAGGGTAGCGGCCGTCTCCAAAAGCGCAATGAATATGAAATCAGAATCAGGACCAGAGACGAAAAACGGCAGCAGCCAGTTTTCGTTCTCTGGTCCTTTGTTTTTCATATTTTTAAAATAATAGTAATAAAAAGTGAACCAAATAGTACTCTGGTGGCTCTTATTATCAGATGCATCTAAAAAAGGAAAGGAAGCAGGTTATGATGGAAGAAAACAGGGCTTTGGTAGAGAGCATGATCAATGGCAGCGAAGCAGCATTTGACGAACTATACCGTTCCTATTCCGGAAAGCTGTACCGTATGGCGTATTTTATTACTAGTAACCAAAGTGACAGTGAGGATATTTTACAGGAGACATTTGTAAAATGTTATCTTTACAGGTCAAAGCTGAAACAAGCGGATTGCTTTGAATCATGGCTGTATCAGATTCTGGTGCGAACCGCCTGGCGGCTGGAACGAAAGAAAAAAGGAAGGGCTGAAATCTCTTTCGAAGGTATTTTGGAACAAGAGGAGGATAAAAAGAGCGCGGAACACATCCGGGAGGATAAAAAAACAGGCGGACCATTGGAATCTGTTTTAGAGGCAGAGACAGCTAAAGAAATTCAAAAAGCACTCAGCCATCTGGATATCAAATACCGTACGGTGGTTCTCCTGTATTATTACAACGACTTAAGCACCAGGGAAATTGCACAAATTACGGGAGCCATGGAAGGAACAATAAAATCCCGTTTGTTTAAGGCGAGAAAACTGCTAAAGGATTTACTGGAAGCTGACGGCTCTGAAAAAACAGAAATGGAAAGGGGATATTGTCATGGGTGACAGGATTGACGACAGGTTAAAACAAGTCATAAATTCCCAACTGGACCGGATACAGCCGGATGTCTGGACAGAGAATCGTTGTCTTGAAGAAATTCATAAAAAAATAGAAATGAGGGGTAAAATTATGCGATTTAATAAAAAGAAAATGGTGGCAGCTTTGGCCGCAATGTGTACGATAACCGTATTGGGAACTGTTACTGCAGTTGCCGGTGGGAAAATCACAAGTCTGATCAGTTCTTCCTCAAGTGCTGAATCGGTTCACTCAATAAATGAGCTGTCCCGGTTAGCAAAAAGCCAGATGGGAACAGTTCCAAAGCTGGTGGAAACGTTTTCCAATGGTCTTTCTTTTAAAGAAGGCTCTGTAATTAATGTACAAGGAATAGACGATAGCCGGAATCCATTACTCAGCTACCCGCAGCTCTACGCCCGCTATGGAGAGAAAAAACGTGTCTCTCTTTATGTTAACCAGCCTCAGGATATGATTCCTAATAGTACTTCCGCAATAAAAAAGCAGGAAGTTTATAAAGATATTACTCTGGCAGCATTCGAAGATAACTATCTGTTTTTACCACCGGATGCAACACCATCAGCGGAAGACTCAAAGCTGCAGGATGAGGGAAAGCTATATATCAGCTACGGAAGCGATAAAGAAGAGCGCAGCACGTATCGTTATGTAAACTGGGAAGAAAACGGCCTGGAGTATTCCCTCAGTTCTTTTAATGATTTTAGCTGTGATGATTTAATTGCCATGGCCAGAGAAGTCACAGACGCAAAGTAAAAGACCCGGCACATAAAAAGCATTAAAATCCATTAGGAAAGGAGACAGGAACCGCATTTTATGGGTTTCCTGTTTCCTTTCCGCTTTTTACCGCCAAGATAAATACAGGTATCAGCCTATTGACTTTTCTTGCAACGCATAAACAATGTGGCAAGATTGAGAATGATTGTAACTGCAAGAAGCAATCCGGTAATTGAAGCCACTGTGCCGGAAGTATCCATAAGTGCAGACCAGTCCTCTGTTTTCACCAGATAATCGGTATAGAGAATTTGCATGTACAGCGAAACAGCACAGGCACTGATGCTTGTCAGAGAAAAGATAATCCATTTTCGGCGGTCGGCTTTCTTGAATTGTATCAGGTTAATAACTGGAAATGTCCAGGCAATGAGGCCCAGTACAAGGCTTGCTGCATTAAGCCAGCTTACTACAATCATAGTATTTTCCTTTCAATTTCATGTTTCAGATCTGGTTGCATAGCAGTATCATAACACATATTTAAATTAATGAAAAGTATGGAGATAGGGGTTGAGAAAATAATCAAAAGACTGCAGAGTAAATCCCTTTGTGCTGGATTAGGGACTTGACAAACCGTGTCCATTGAAAACTTAATATTGATAGTAAGTAAGTGTGGTGGTATTCTACTGATGAAGATTATTTACAAATAATGAGAAATACAAATTTATATCTTATATGGGAGAGGATAAATAAATGATTATGGTAGCAACAGAAAGAATGTTAATCTTTCCGATTTCTAATGAAGAAATCGAAAAAAGGGTTTGGGAAGAGACGGATGCGGAAATGAAGCAAGCATTTCAGAATATGCTTGCTGGCTGCAGAGAAAAACCTGACCAGCGGGTTTGGTATGCAATATGGTTAATGCAGCTAAAAAACAGCAAACAGGCAGTTGGTGACATATGTTTTAAAGGTCTGAATGATAATGGGAGCGTTGAAATTGGTTACGGAATAAAAAAGGAATACGAGGGTAAGGGACTCATGACGGAAGCCGTTACTGCCATGGCTAAATGGGCTTCTAATCAAACTGGTGTATCCTATGTTGAAGCAGAAACAGATCCTGATAATGTTGCATCTCAAAGAGTTCTCCAAAAAGCGGGTTTTTTACCCAATGGGGAAATAGGGGAAGAAGGTCCTAGGTTTATGTGGAAGAATGACAAAGACTGATATATGGATAAGATTAAGAACATAATTCAACGCAAATAAATGAAAATGTATACACGGTGGTGTAATAAATTTTGTGTCTCTGGATATAAATTGCTTCTTTCTGTAAATGAATTAGATAAATAATTCATTTACAGAAAGAAGCTTTTCCTATGGCAATTGTTAAAGAACAGTTACATCAAATCATTGTAGGCAGAACTGAATGCAGCACTTGGTTATAAAAAAACAAAAAAGAGGTTACTGATTCTGATAAACTCCTCATGAACAGGAAGCTGAAATGAGTGATCCGGGACTCCTTTAATTATATCTCTTTCGTCCGCTGGCATCTGGAATCCCGGCTTCCTCACGGTATTTTGCAACCGTGCGCCGTGAAATAGAGATACCAGATTCCAAAATCATCTCGCCCAAAATCCGGTCACTGTATGGCTTTTTCTTGTCTTCCTCCTTGATAATATCCTGAATAACCCGCCTGATATCCCCATTGGTCAGGGACTTTGCTTCTTCATGAAGCTGGCCTTCCTCATGTTTTATTACACCTCTGGGAAAAAAGAAGCTCATGGGATAAACTCCCCAGGAACACTGAAGATACTTCTTACTGACAGTGCGGCTGACGGTTGATTCATGAACTCCTATGGCTTCCGCCACATCCCCCATTCTCAAAGGAACTAAATAATTTGGCCCTTTTATAAAAAAAGCTTCCTGATATTCCAGGACCTTTTTTGATACCTGCATGATTGTCTTCGTGCGCTGTGCGATACAATGCCTGATCCATTCCGCCTGCCGGATTTTACTATCCAGATATGCCTTTACTTCTTCCGATTCCCTGCGCTGGTTCAACTGCTGATAATAACAGTTGATCTCAATGCCTGAGCAGGGAGATTCATTCAGCAGAATATCAAAATGATCTCTGAACTTCACAATAGTTACATCAGGAACAATATATCGCATCTGTTCCCGGTTGCCAAACGAGGTGCCTGGCTTGGGATTCAGTGATCGGATAATATTACAATATGCGGTTGCTTCTGAATAGGACAAGCGCAATTTTCTTTTTATGGAAGGAATCTTATTTTTTGCAACCATCTCCAGACAGTCATCAATGATCTGAGAAAGAACCGGGGACAGCATCTTCCGGCTTTTCAGCTGCAATTTTAAGCATTCCTCAAGACTGCAGGCACAGATTCCCGCAGGTTCCAGCGTCTGCAGTTTTTCCAAAAGTTTTTGAACCAGGGATTCATTCACTTTGAAATAAACCGAAACATCATGAACCGTCTCTGTCAGGTATCCCTTCCCATCCAGGCATTCCAGCATGAATTTAACGATTTTCGTCTCAAGGGAAGAAAAATCCTCCATAATCAATTGTGACCATAAATAATTCTGCAGGGTTTCTCCATTATCGGCGTTATAATTCCAGCGATTCTTAAAATCATCATCATCATACTCATTCTGCTTTTGATAAAAGGAATAATTTTGTTCACTGTTGAAATCCGGCCACAGCTGTTGGAAGGGTGCAACAACGTCTATGGCTGGATTTTCCAAAGCCAGCTCATTGATATACTTAACCAGCTCCTCAGCTGTCATCTGCAGGATCTTTGCAGACTGTATCATCTGGGGCGATAAGGTCTGCCCCTGTTTCATCTGTAAATCTAAGTACATGCTTTCCTTTCCTCCTTTCCCTGACATCAGAGCCGCATGAACGAACATACGCTGCTCCACAGAAAAAGTAACATGCAAAGAAGAAGGCACCAAGGCACCCTCTTCTTTTTCTTTCTTAAAGATCTAAGCCTTGCGCATACAGCTTATACGTTTCTAACTGTGATAAATCCACGTCATCAAGAGTGATGGGCTCTCCCTTTTTTACATCTTTAAGCAAAGCCATGCCGTTTAATAGATAGAAAGGCGCCAGGTTCTCAACGGATTTTCTTTCAAGAAGCTCAGGAACCAGTCCATCGATCGCATGATGATGTCCCTGGACTGTAAGAACAGTTCCCTTCGGCAAATCTTTTTCAGCCACACCTGCCAGAACAGACACCTGACGGCATTCGGGATGAGTACCGATTCCCATAAAATCACCTACCAAAACAGAGACCGGAGTCTCAAGCCCCATATAATGATAAGGATAATAAATACATGCATACTTGCCATTGCTGCTCATTACATGTCCCTTGCTCTTTAGAATATCCCACATCTTTTCATTTTCGCATTTAATGATAATAAACTCTCCTCCGCAGAAGCTTGCCTCGTCCGTACCTCTTAAATTATAGAATACATCTACAACTCCCGTCTTTTTCAGGATACCTCCATCTTCTTCCGGAATAAAAATATTGGCAAGTTCGCTGGTCTTAGCGATGGGATAGGTTAAAAATGGGGCAGAAGGCACCAGTCCGGTGATGTTTGATACAAGGTTCATCTCACAGAGATCCGCTGAAATAACCCCGGTATACTTTTCCAGCATTTTGCGCCGTTGATTTAAGGTTTCTACTCCCTGATAATTCCAATGCTCCAACATTTCCGGCAGATTTTCACTGGCACTGTCTCCATCTAAGTAAGTGAATTCTCCTGTCTCCCGATCCCAGACAAAATCGTATTCACTGGATTTTCCGGCAGCTACCACTTCCAGTCCTAAAAGCATGGCCCAGGAATAAAGGTCTAACAGGTTACGGGGCTGGTCACCGTTAACAAGAGCATAAACAGC
>JAEWPQ010000227.1 GCA_023460575.1 Bacillota bacterium | reverse complement strand
GGATTTTAACAGAATCTTTTTTCTTATTGCAGAAGACAAATATGCAGGCTTCTGCAAACGGATCCATTCCGAATTGGAGCTGTACCATGGATACAAGGCTGCTGATCTGTTTGCGAAAGTCTGTCGCACCAATCGCAAGGTAGATATGCCTAGCATCAGCAGTAAAACGATTCAGCATTCCTTCACCAACTTTTGCATCAGTTCTGCCAAGAGTGGAATCTGTTGTGGGTTATTTACAAAAATCGAACAATCCTTCCAATTGATGATTATTTCGTTATCAGCTGTACCAGCAATCTTTTCATTTAATGGATCATTGACCATAACTTCAACGAATCTGTTTTCCATTAAACCCGTCTGGTTATCCTGGACTTTACGGTGCCAGTAATAATAAGCATGTTTCGTAATTCCATTTCTTTTACACCAATCCTCAACCTTTAAGCCGCTGGAAGCTCTGTCAGCAAAGCGCTCCTTCTACAGGATGACATTGTTAGTTTTCATTATGAGTTTCCTCCAGTAATCTTATTGATGGAAGAATACCATTTTTAAAGCTCAGATGGAATGACGCCTTGTTTTGGAGCACTTACTGAATATACCAAGTTTACGCGTCCCAATATCTATAAATATTTCAAAACCAAAGACGAAATTTTGCTTGTTATTTTAAAAGATGACTTTAAAACATTTATAGCAACATTAACAAAATCATTTAAAATTAACAAGTTATATTCTCTTCACGAAATCACTGAAATCTGGGCAGACAGTCTCTTAGAACATAAGCGGCTTTTGGATATCTACGCTTTGCTTTTTACGGTGTTAGAGAAAAATGTTTCGGTTGAAGCTTTAGCTGATTTCAAAAAAGAAATGTTAGCTTTGCAAGCTCCGCTGATTAGTTTAGTTACACAGATTTTCCCAGATTCGGAAGATAAAAAGATAAAAGAATTCATGAATGTACAAATAATACTTGCTTTTGGATTATACCCCATGAGCCAATTAAGCAATCTGCAAAAAGATGCCATTAAATTGTCTGGAATTGAGTATATACCGCCTGATTTCAAACAAACATACATGTCATACCTTTATAAAATGATGTATTGCCTGCAACATTCTATTGATATTTAAAAAGATGATACATTTAAAAAGTGAACAATATTATTGCTTTAATCTATACTATCCATTCATCCAATCGGGTAGGAGGGAGAATTAAATAATTCTCCCGACCTCCCACATCACCCGGCATACTATTCAGTACCAGGGCGGTTCTTTCCTTCCCTTATCTTCTGGATTATTTCGCTCTGGTTTTCTCTTAGGCAGGGCAGAAGTTCATCTACCTGCATTCCATCGTTTCCATCTTTGTCTTTATTCGATTTCACTCTTTATATGCCTTATTAAGGTTATCTTTCCGCAAAATCAGTTCCATTAGATTGTCCGTCCAAAAATCCGTAACGATGCTGTTGTTCTTAGAAATCCGCTGATAGGCGGACACTTCCGCTTTTCTTTAGAACACCGGGCACACCAAAAACGGCGATTTTGATTATTGTTACAAAACCGCCGTTAGATTTTTGTATTTATTATGATTGCTGATTTATTTAATTGCCCGCCCCATCTGTTCTGCCTTTTCCAGGAAACCGGTTTTCAGGATATCACCTTTTTCCAAAACAGCCGGAGCTGCAAGTACTCCTGCATCTTTCCAGTTTTGATAAATTGCGATCCTTTGATAAGTCTTTACAAGTCCATCAAAATCGGATTGTTCTTCGCATTCGCCACAAGCAAGCAGCATACTTTCTTTTATTGAACTTCGGCGGTCACCAATCAGCAACGCATACATTTTATCTAGTCCTGCTTTTAACTGTGCCGGAAACGTAAACCAGTACATTGGCGTTGCAAGTACAATCATATCTGAATGCTCCAATAACGGTGCAAGTTGATTGAAGTCATCACCAAAAGCGCATGCTCCCGCTTTAGAATAGCACGCATTACAAGCAACGCATGGTCTTATGTTTTCACGACCGCACTCAAATTTTGTTATTTCGTGTCCTGCCGCTTCGGCACCTTTCATAAAAGCATCTGCAAGCATGTCGCTGTTTCCACCTCTTCGAGGACTTCCAGTTAATACTAAGATTTTTTTGCTCATAAAATCACCTCCTGTTTACTTTTACTTAATTATAGTATAATATAGATAAATAGGAAGTACGCACATTTATGTTATATACTATCTCAAAGGAGAGTGAAAATGGCAATTGAAGATTGTAGCCCCACAGGAGTCGATATTAAAGATACGGGATTTGGATATACTCTGTCCATAATTGGCGGTAAATATAAAATGATTATTATGTACTGGCTCGCAGAATACAAGGCTGTTATGCGTTTTAATGAGTTAAAACGTGCTATTGGTACAATTTCTTTCAAAACTCTTTCAACAACTCTGAAGGAATTAGAAGCAGACCGGCTTATCGTTCGAAAAGAGTATCCGCAAATACCGCCGAAAGTTGAATATTTTTTATCAGATCGCGGAAAGTCTCTAATCCCTGTCCTCAACGTGATGTGTGAATGGGGAACCGAAAATAGGATACCAAATGTTAATAATCATTGTTCTTAGATCCTATGTAGAATTGAAATTATGATAAACTAAAAATGCTGGAGTGAATACTTCTTCAATATATTCTACGCATTTGTTTTGATAACATCTGTTTAAGATGTTAATCTTTATCGGCATAAGCAGAAATTCAAACCACTATTTTCAGGTAATATCAATTCTCTAGAAATTAATTTATTGTAACTACCAAGACACATTTTATCCTTGGCGTAGACAATCGATTAACAAATACTTATAGAAAAAACGGTACTGTGCTGAACTCTTGGAGATCTTCACAGCTAATTGCACCATCATTTATAAGTGAAATAATATTATAAATAAGATTTGACCGACTCATTTCTAATTGAACACCAGTTTTCTTCCTATCTTCCTTTATTCTCTTGTCCAGCCTCCAAAATTTTTCTGATGGATTAGCAACTTCACTTAGTAATTCTATATATTCATTATTTAGCCTGTTCATATATTGCAATCTTTTCACCCTTCTAAGCTTAATTACGCATATTTCACAGATTTGCTCCAATGCGGCTTCAACGATCACATTCGAAACTCGTATCTCTCTTGTCAATCCATATTTAAAAATAAAATCTATTAGACTATTCGCCAGAATCACAAGAGAATCCTCTTCCGGTTCATTCATTTCAAAGGAAATAGCCATTCCACTGGATGCATCTACAATTCCACTAAGCATTGGATTGGCTGTCACTGATGCGCCAAGTGGACTTACTTCCATCTCTAAAACAACATTACGTTTCGGAGCCTTTTTTAATTTTACAAGTAAGTCTTCGTCTGTTAAGATAAGATTTCCGAAATTATAGCTGGTTAATGGTAGTGGTTCTTCTTCAAAATGCCACTTCTCTCTGTTTTTTGATAAAACAAACGAAAACATATTTCCAGCGCTAATTCGTTATAACTCAAACAGCAAACATTCTTTCCAATGGATTTTCAGATTGTATGCTGTCCTGAATACTTTGATTTCGGTAATTCTCCAACGACTTACAGAATTCATTATCCGTATATTCCTGTCTAGCTTGCATTGGAACAGAATCCATGAGTGTCCAAAACTCATCCCAGTATTCGCCTATACCAAAGTGATTTGAATTCTTTTTATATCCTTTTTCAATAAAATAAGTATTCACTGTTTCCAAAGAAAACTGCTTCACCAGTTTGTTATCAATGTGAACTTCGAAAATATGACACCCATCCATGCCAACATAAGTAGTACAGTTATACCGAATACGTCCGTGCATACTGTCTGCAAGCATTTCCTGCTCAAGATATTTTCGCATTCCACTCCATGATCCTAATATTTTTCCCATTCAACTCCCCCTATAACTCCAAGTTTACCAGCTTAAACTATTGCTAACCTTAAAGCAATAATGAGACCAACTCCATTTGCCAGACAGCGTCTGGCATTTTTCATAATTGGATACTTCTAGCATGCTGTCCTCCACAGCTTTTGGTTTATTTTTAGTTACAAAACCTTTTGGTACTTTTTTGTTAAATCTAAAAACACTATCCCATTTTACTCTTATCGCAACATAATCAGATTCTCATTTAAATCAATTTCATAATAAGCTCCATTCCAATTATAAAGCTTTATTTTATCATTTTCCAACTTAAAAGAAGGCTGTTCATTTAACCGCAGATGAGACTACATACCCCAAAATTAGACCTATTAATCTATTTTTCTGGGAAGTTCAGGGGAATATATATTGTTCGATTACCATTTTTCGAATTTAGCAAGTAATTTATTCAGTCTTTCTTTAACAGCCTCTTTCGGTTCGATTTTTTCAGCGTCTTTAATAGCGTCTTTTAACTCTTTTGTTATATATTCAATACTCCAGTTATCTAAAGTTCTTATTGCCATATTTCTATTTCTAATCACTGGGCTTTTTAAAGCAGCCAAGATAATGCCTTCACCTTTTCCTTCATATTTGCCATCGGTTTATATGCCTTAAAACCATATCTACTTTCAAACCATCTTCTATTATTAGGATCATCAAAAATGTTGCATACACTCTGGTTTTTGTCATATATGTGTTGAGTTCAGAATTAAAATATTCTCGATTATTCTTTCCTACAATAGAAATATATTTTATATTTGGAAGCTTAATTTCTATTATTTACTTAGCCATTCAAAAAGAACTTCTTCATATACACCAGTTCCCATAAATCCATATTCAAAATAAAAGTACTATTAAGTTTCTCTTCAATCATAGCTCATTTCAGCCCTTCTATCCCCCTAATCTCCGCTCCAAAAGGTAGTGCTCCCATCACAACTTTTTCCCAAGGTGTTCCTATAACAGAATCTAATAAGACGATTGCGCCTTTATCTTCCTCTGTTCTAATTAACCGTCCACATCCTTGTTTTAATTTAAGTCCCATCTCAGGATAATCAACTGTTATGACGGGATCAAATCCTTGTTTTCTTGCCTCTTTACGTTGTACTTCAATGAGAGGATCTAGAGCTGGGAAGGGCAGCTGCCAGACAATTAGCAAGGTTAATGCATCACCTGGTACATCGATTCCTTCCCAAAAATTTGCACCAATCAATACCGAGAATTTCTCCTCTTTAAATCTTCGTACAAGGTGTCCTCTCTCCCCTTTATCTTCCCACAGAATATCAAATGGAAATTGATATCCTTCCAATCTCTTTCTGATTTTACGAACTTCCTCCATCGAATTGGTAAGTACGAGAGCTCTTCCCTCATTAATGTTTAATAGGGATACTAATTTTTCAATGCCATGGGTAGATTTTTCTTCCAAACTGTATGAGGACTGTGGTAAGTAGACAACAACTTGTTGTTCTAAATCAAAAGGACTTTCCACCGTAGATTTGGAAGGTTCCTTTAATCCAAGCGTTCGTATAAAATAATCAAAATCTCCTTCATTACTTAACGTTGCTGAGGTAAATATCACTGGTAATTCTTTCTGAAATAAATGTCGGTTTAACATCTCATTTAAATTCCTAGGAACAACCCAAAAACTACCATCCCCTCTATCAACCCAAGCTATCATATCTGTACTGTTATTTCTACAGAATTTGTCTAGTGCCATTATGGCTCTTTCAATTTGACCTTCATATGCTTGTATTTGGTTTGCGGATAATGACTCTATATATAGTTCTTGCTCAATCTGCATCTCTAGATGAAGGTGATCTAATGCCTTTCGAAATCCTTTAGCCGTCTTTTGCAACGTCTCATCCATACGAATGGATAGTCTTTCTGAGCTTTCTGCAATTATCACAGACCTATTTAAATTTTCGAAAAAGTCATAAGAAGCCTGTTCCATTGCAGCTGCTACTGAAACCAATGAATCTCTTGCTCCCTGTACTTCCCCAAGGGTGAAGACTATATTGTCAATCTCCTCCTTGTTTATTTGTTGTCCTGCTTGCATGGCTGCTGGTAGCAGTATTTTATGCCCTTCATCGAAAATAACTGCAGAGTAATTTGGAAGTATGGGCAATTGTCCATTCGCTAATCGTTCTTCCCTTGTCCATAAGTCATTAAAAAATGTTTCATGATCTACAATAATTAAATCTCTCGCAAGTCTATAATATTCTCTTGCCTTAACAAGTTTGCAATATC
>JAEWPQ010000226.1 GCA_023460575.1 Bacillota bacterium | reverse complement strand
AAAGAAGCATGGATAACGCATCTTTTCTCTGCTTATCCTTTGCCTTCATCGCTTCTACCATCGCCTGTCTTACTTCATCAATTCTACTCATTGTCTGCTGCCTCCTTGTTTTTATACATGACCAGATTCTGCAATTTTTAATTAGTTGTGCCCGAATTCTGATAGTTTGAGATCCGGATTACGGTCCAGAACCATTCCGACACTCCAGCTGTTTACAAATAGCAGAAGCGGGTTATCTTTTAAGTCCTTAATACGTTTCATGTCGGATGTTCCCTGAATTTTTGCCACATCAATCTCCGCGCTGTTTACGATCCAGCGGATATGCTCATATGGCAGCTTTTCAAGCTTCACTTCCACGTTGTATTCATTCTCCAGACGATAGGTCAGAACTTCAAACTGCAGTTCTCCCACCACGCCTACAATGATCTCCTCCATTCCAGTGTTAAATTCCTGGAAAATCTGGATCGCACCTTCCTGGGCAATCTGATTCACACCTTTAATAAACTGTTTGCGCTTCATGGTATCGATCTGACGCACTCTGGCAAAATGCTCCGGTGCAAACGTAGGGATTCCTTCAAATTCAATTTTTTCATTGGATTTGCAGAGGGTATCTCCGATAGAGAAAATACCAGGATCAAATACACCGATGATGTCACCGCCATATGCCTCTTCTACGATCTTTCTGTCCTGGGCCATCATTTGCTGTGGCTGGGATAAGCGCAGTTTTTTTCCGCCCTGAACATGATTTACTTCCATTCCTGCATCAAACTTACCGGAAACAATTCTCATGAAAGCAATCCTGTCCCTGTGTGCCTTATTCATATTTGCCTGGATCTTAAAGACAAACGCAGAAAAATCCTCATCAAAAGGATCAACCACACCTGTGGTGGTCAGTCTTGGAAGAGGTGAGGTGGTCATCTGAAGAAAATGCTGTAAAAATGTTTCAACACCGAAATTGGTCAGTGCAGAACCGAAAAATACGGGAGATAAATCTCCTCTGCCAACCCGATCCATGTCCAGTTCATCGCTGGCACCGTCAAGAAGTTCAATCTCGTCCATCAGCTGTCTGTGGAAGGATTCTCCGATTAAGTCATCCACGTGACTGTCTCCTAACTGAACTTCAGTAGCTTCTACTTCTTTTTGTCCATTCATGGCTGCCTTAAAGGTGGTAATTGTGCCCTTAAACCTGTCATAAACACCTTTAAACTCTCTGCCGCAGCCAATGGGCCAGTTCACCGGGCAGGTTCTGATACCAAGAACGGATTCAATCTCGTCCATCAGCTCAAAGGGATCTCTTGCCTCCCGGTCCATCTTATTTATAAAGGTAAAAATCGGTATATGTCTCATCACACAAACTTTAAAAAGCTTTATCGTCTGTGCTTCCACACCCTTGGAACCATCAATAACCATGACTGCAGAATCTGCCGCCATCAAAGTACGGTACGTATCCTCAGAGAAATCCTGGTGTCCGGGGGTGTCCAAAATATTAATACAAAATCCGTCGTAATTAAACTGTAACACGGAGGAGGTTACGGAAATACCTCTTTCCTTTTCGATCTCCATCCAGTCGGAAACCGCATGTCTTGATGACTTTCTTCCTTTTACAGAGCCTGCTAAATTAATGGCTCCTCCATATAGAAGAAACTTCTCTGTCAGCGTGGTCTTTCCCGCATCTGGATGGGAAATGATGGCAAATGTTCTTCTCTTCTTTATTTCTTCTGCAATATTCACAAAAATAATTCCTCCAATTATACGTCTGGGTCCTGTCTATTGTAGTATGATTCCAACCATAAGTCAAGATTCACTCTGGCAGTTGGAATATGGAATTTTTCCTGTTAAGTTGGAAAAATCTCAGATAAGAGACGGTGTGCCACTTCCTCTTTTGTCATCTTTTCAAGAGCGATCTCCCTGTCCTTCGTAATGATGGTAACCACGTTGGTATCCGTTCCAAATCCGGCGCCTTCCACTTTTAAATTATTTGCCACAATCATATCAATTTTTTTACGTTTCAGCTTTTCCCTGGAATTTTCCAGCATGTTCTCTGTTTCCATGGAAAAACCGCAGAGGAACTGTCCTTCCCGTTTGTGTTCTCCAAGCCATTTTAAAATATCTTCCGTCCTTTCCAGTTCCAGTGATAAATCCCCGTCTTTTTTCTTGGTTTTCTCTGAATTAACATGTTTCGGGCGGTAATCTGCAACAGCTGCCGCTTTGATCACTGCATCCTGGTCCTTTGCCTCTTTTTTCACAGCTTCAAACATGTCTGCGGCGCTTTCCACCTCAATGACCTTTACAAAGGAAGGTTTTTTTATCTCCGTTTTTCCGGTTACAAGCGTGACGAAAGCTCCCCTTAATGCTGCAGCCCTGGCCACTGCATATCCCATTTTCCCGGTGGAAAAATTAGTAATATAGCGGACAGGATCCAGTGCTTCTCTGGTTGGTCCTGCTGTAACGAGAATCCTCTTTCCTTCCAGATCATTTTCGTATCCTGCTTCTCTTTCAATGTATTCAAACAGTGTTTCCGGTTCCGGCATCTTGCCTGCGCCGACGTCTCCGCAGGCTAAATAACCCACTGCAGGTGTAATAACTTCCATTCCATAGGACTGACAGATTCTTATATTATCCTGTACAATGGGGTTCTCATACATGTTTGTGTTCATGGCAGGTGCAATGATCTTCTTACACTTACATGCCAGAACCGTGGTTGTGAGCATATCATCTGCCAGACCATGGGCAAGTTTTGCAATTACATTGGCACTGGCTGGAGCTATCATCACCACATCCGCTAATTTAGCGATGGAAACATGCTCTACCTGAAACTGAAAATTACGGTCAAAGGTATCAACCAGGCATTTATTGCCGGTCAGGGATTCAAACGTTATGGGATTTATAAAATTAGTGGCACTCTCAGTCATGATTACGTGGACGTTGCAGCCTTTTTTCACCAGCATGCTGGCAAGCCCGGCTGTTTTATAAGCAGCAATGCTTCCTGTAACGCCCAGAATTATATTTTTTCCTTTCAGCATAAAAGCCTCCGTTGTTTTTCCATTAAAAATATGATACTCTACAGTATAGCACAAGAAAAAAAAGTTGGAAAGGAGTTCTCTCCATGATTTTAGCCATCGATATCGGAAACAGCAATATCGTCATAGGCGGCATAGACAGCAGCAAAACTTATTTTGTTGAACGGGTGAACACCAATCACAGAAAAACAGAACTGGAATATGCCGTAAATATAAAGGACATTATGGATCTTAACGGTTATTCGCTTTCCTCCATTGAAGGATCAATCGTATCCTCAGTTGTTCCTCCCCTCACTGAGGTAATCCTCTCTGCAGTGAGAAAACTGACGGGCAAAACACCTCTCCTTGTGGGCTCAGGAATGAAAACGGGCCTGAATATTAAAATGGATAACCCAAAGGCAGTGGGAAGCGACTTAATCGTAGATGCCGTTGCCGCACTTAAGAATTTTACACCTCCTATTATTGTGATTGATATGGGTACAGCAACTACTGTATCCGTGATTGACCAGCAGGGGAATTTTACAGGAGGTATCATCTTTCCCGGTCTCAGGGTTTCTCTGGATTCCTTAAGCAGCCGGGCAGCACAGCTTCCTTATATCGGTTTAGATAAACCCGGGAGAATTATTGGAAAAAACACCATAGACAGCATGAAAAACGGCATTCTATACGGCAATGCTGCCATGATTGACGGTATCATTGACCGGATGCAGGATGAGATACAGATGAAAGCCAGCCTTGTGGCAACGGGCGGTCTGGCATCATCGGTTATTTCCCTCTGCCGTCACAAAATACACTATGACGATGCTCTGCTGTTAAAAGGACTGCAGATTTTATATGAAAAAAACAGATAAAATAAAAGCGCCCAAAAACTGGAAATAAATTTTAATTCGCCAATCGTATAAAAGCCCTCGAATAAGTACATCATTTCTATGTAAGAGATTAAAATGATGCGGAGGGAAAGATATGTCTGGATACAAAGTAGAGATTTGCGGCGTCAATACTTCCAAACTGCCTCTTC
>JAEWPQ010000225.1 GCA_023460575.1 Bacillota bacterium | reverse complement strand
TATCATAGGGAAGTAAAAGGTATTTTTTCACTCATAGGAGGATTAATCGAATGGTAAGAGCAATCGTAGGCGCCAACTGGGGCGATGAAGGAAAAGGTAAAATCACAGATATGCTGGCAAAGGAGTCTGATATCATTATCCGGTATCAGGGCGGAAGTAATGCCGGACATACAATTATCAATAATTACGGCAAGTTTGCCCTTCACCTTCTTCCATCAGGTGTATTCTACAACCATACAACCAGCATTATCGGCAATGGCGTGGCATTAAACATACCTTATTTAATTAAGGAAGTGGAAGATCTTGTGAGCAAGGGAGTTCCGAAGCCAAACATCCTGGTTTCTGACCGCGCACAAATTCTGATGCCGTATCATATTCTGTTTGACCAGTATGAAGAAGAGCGTCTGGGAAAACGGTCCTTTGGTTCCACTAAATCAGGGATTGCACCATTTTATTCAGATAAATACGCAAAAATCGGTTTCCAGGTAAGCGAGCTGTTTGATGAAGATTCATTGAAGGAAAAGGTTGCGCGCGTTTGTGAAACAAAGAATGTTTTAATGGAGCATTTATATCATAAGCCGGCCATTGATCCGGAAGAATTATTTAAGACTCTGCTTGAATATCGTGAGATGGTGAAACCGTTTGTCTGCGATGTTTCCAAATATCTTCACGATGCTATTAAGGAAGGTAAGAATATTTTACTGGAAGGCCAGCTGGGATCCTTAAAGGATACAGATCATGGAATTTATCCTATGGTTACCTCCTCCTCCACATTGGCGGCATATGGAGCCATCGGCGCAGGCATTCCTCCATATGAAATCAAGAACATCACCACAGTAGTAAAGGCATATTCAAGCGCAGTTGGTGCAGGTGCATTCGTCAGCGAGATCTTCGGAGATGAGGCAGACGAGTTAAGACGCCGCGGCGGTGACGGCGGTGAGTATGGCGCAACCACAGGAAGACCAAGACGTATGGGCTGGTTTGATGCAGTGGCTTCCAGATATGGCTGCAGAATCCAGGGGGCTACCGAGGCAGCGCTTACTGTTTTAGATGTACTTGGTTATCTGGATGAGCTTCCTGTCTGCATCGGTTATGAAATTGACGGAAAAGTCACAAAAGATTTCCCAAATACAGTGGAGCTTAATAAGGCAAAACCGGTATATACCACACTTCCAGGCTGGAAATGTGAGATCAGAGGAATTAAAAAATATGAGGATCTGCCTGAGAACTGCAGAAACTATATTGAATTTATTGAGAAAGAGCTTGAGACTCCGATTACCATGGTTTCTAACGGACCGGGAAGAGACGATATCATCTATCGTTAGGATGATTTGTAGTTTTTTATCTGTACGGGATTGAACTAAAAAGAAAATTACTTTAAGCAGAGCAGTAGGATTAATAATCCTATTGTCTCTGCTTATTTTATTGTTCTTTGTTTGTGGTATCGTTATGTTTATCCTCCGGTCTTATGACTCGGACAACAAGTTGTGAGGCATATAAAAATACTGGAATAACAACGGTGGAATAAATTGCTGCCATCAGCCAATTCTTTGATTCCGCACTATGAGAAAATGCAGATATTAGCGCAATGAGATACAGGGAGCAGATCAGTACCACACCGATAACCGCCAGGGCACGTTTCCATTTCATGGGGAAAAACCTCTCTTTCTGAAAAACATACTGATTTTTATTATATCCCAAAACTGAAAGAATGGGAAGAAAAGTTTGGGAAAACTTCACAAAAAGTTCAGATTTTGTAAACTGTACATTTTGCTGGAAATATAGTAAACTTTTAATAGATTACAGATTTACAGACGGCGTGGAAGGAGTGCTGAGTATTCTTGGGGAAAAGATGGTTAACAGTTATTTCAGCAGGAATCATCCTGAGTATGGGAACCGCGACGAGTTCCAGGGCTGCAGAAGAAAACGGGCAGGAGCAGAGCAGCGCCTGTAATCAGCAGGAAGCCTCTAAGGACTGGCAGTGGAAGGAAGATTTTGGAGGCTGGAAATTTATAAAAGAGGATGGGACCTATAAAAAGAACTGCTGGGAGAAAATTAACGGAAGCTGGTATTATTTCGGCTTTGATGGATATATGAGTACGGACTGGACAAGAATCCGTGGTATGGATTATCTATTTTTAGAAAGCGGAGAACTTCAGCTTGGCTGGTGTTATAACGATGAAGAGGAAAGATGGCATTATTATAATGAAGATGGAACTGCACAAAAAGGCTGGTTTCACGATCAGGACGGAAGCTGGTACTGGTTTTCAACAAAAGGAGAGATGGCTTGTTCCGGCTATAAGTATGTTACAGGAGGAAGGTATTATTTCTTTGATAACGGTCAGATGGCAGCCAATCAGTATGTTGGGCTGTCTTATATGGATGAAACTGGTAACAGAAACAAAGATTTTGATATTATAATCGAAAGCAAAAAGAACAGTTCTGCGGTTTCCGCCGAGGTAAAGGAGGCGTTTACTGAAGCGTCCAAGAATCTGCCAAGAGACTGGGTGAAGCGATTTACAGATAAAGGCTGGAAGATTCTTTATTATCCGGACAAACGTTATTTTTCTGCCCCCAATACCGGAAGCGGAGTTTATTATGTCTGCCATACGCTTGATACTACCTATAAAAAAATAAAAATCTGTAATCCTTCTGATCTTACGGAGGCATTTTGTGAATTTATCGGGTATGAATATGGCTGCTATGACGGGAAAAGCCAGGAAGCCACAGATTTATCAATGAGTAAAGCATTAGTGGAGGAATATGTTTCTATACCCGATTATTATTCGGACGATATGAAATTTTATTTCGGAAAGCTGGCTGCAGTATATTTGGAAAGTGCTTCAACAAGGTCAGAGATGGAAGCGTCAGTACCGGAAGTGACTCAGATTTTAAAAAAGATATTATACGGACAGAGTTGAATCACAAATAGTTTCTATAGCAGACATTGATCGTGCTGCTATAGGGATTATGCTGGTTCGGCTCTGCTTTTTCGTTCATTTAAAAACAGGTTGACAAAACAGTAAAAATATAATAATATAAAATTATATTTTATAAAATTAAATTTTACAATATAGAAAGGAGAAAATCAATGGAATTATTTCCCCGTATTCTTGTTCTGTTAATAGCGGCAGAACACTTATACATTTTATGGATGGAGATGTTTGCCTGGAAGACAGCTGGTAAAAAGATGTTACCTGCTTTTGAACCCTCATTCTTTGAGGAAACAAGAGTATTAGCGGCAAATCAGGGGTTGTATAATGGATTTCTTTCTGCGGGCCTCATATGGTCTTTGCTTGTGGGAAATGCAATATGGGCAGTCAGAATTTCCGCCTTTTTTCTTTCCTGTGTAATTATTGCAGGAGTATATGGGGCACTGACTTCATCGAAGACTATTTTTTTTAAACAGGCGCTGCCTGCAATTCTGGCACTTTTCATCTTGCTGGTATCCAGGTAGAATGTGTGATAATTATTTAAATGAAAGGAGGGCTTGCAGTAGGTTATCCAAAGGACAAATCTCATAAAAAACCAAGACTTCCATTTTCAACATTCCGTCACGATGAAGCTTACCACAAAGATGGAATGAAAGAAGCTATTGACCGGTACGATAAGGAGATGGAAGATTACTTAAAAGAAGTGGGCCGAGAACAGGAGAGGAACTGGAGTAAATATACCTCAGGAATCTATCAGAATGTTTATTTTCCTGATGTTTATCCAACAATGAAGGACCAAAAGTTTTTAAATGACAAATAAAATAACGGGAAAGCTGTTAAAATCAGCTTTCCCGTTATTTTATTCAGCCAGCTCCCCCCACAGTTCGTAAAGTTCCTCCAGACGTTTGCTGATCGTTTCTTTTTCCTGGTTTAACTCCAAAAGTTTTGGAACGTCTGTGAAGATCTCTTCCCTTACAAGCAATTCATCGATTTCCCCGTCCCTGGTTTCCAGTCTGTGTATTTCTTCTTCCGTTTTCTTCAGTTCATTCTGACGCTTGCGGATCCTGGACTGCTCTTCCTTTTGGGCCTTCCAGTCAAGCTTGATCCCGGATACCTCCTCGCTGGTCTCAGGAGAGGCTTCTGCCCCAGGTTTTATGAGACCAGTCATGATATCTTTTTTTTCCAGGTAATAATCATAATTACCGATATAATTAACAAGAGTCTGGCTGGTCAGATCCAGAATCCGTGTGGCAGTTTTATTGATAAAATAACGGTCATGAGATACGTAAAGAACAGTACCTGTATAATTGACAAGGGCACCTTCCAGTATCTCCTTAGATGTAATATCCAAATGGTTGGTCGGCTCGTCAAGGATCAGAAAATTGGCTTCGGAAAGCATAAGCTTTGCCAGAGATACCCGTCCCCGTTCGCCTCCGCTTAAATCCTTGATTCGCTTGTATACGTCATCTCCAGTAAAGAGAAAGGCAGCCAGAATATTGCGGATCTGGGTGTTGTTCATGAATGGATAGGTATCCTGAAGTTCATCAAATAAAGTCTTCTCCATATGAAGCACCTGGTGCTCCTGGTCATAATAGCCGATATGTACCTTGGAACCCAGGGAAACTTCACCCTGATCAGGTTTAAGAATCCCGTTTAATATCTTAAGTATCGTGGTTTTTCCGGTACCGTTGCCGCCGATGATGGCAACCCGTTCTCCGCGTTTGATTTCAAACCCAATATGGTCGAACAGGAGATTATCTCCAAAGGACTTTTTTAAGTCCCTAACTGTCAAAACATCATTTCCGCTGATTACATTAGGCTCCAGCTGTATACGCATCTCATCATTGACTTCGGCAGGCTTTTCAAGCAGTTCGATCTTGTCCAGCATCTTTTCCCGGCTTTCTGCCCGGCGTATGGATTTTTCCCTGTTAAACGATTTTAATTTTGCAATGACTTCCTCCTGATGTTTAATTTCCTGCTGCTGGTTTAAGTAGGCCTTCATCTTTGCCTCCCGGATCATGGCCCTTTTCCCGCTGTATTCCGTATAGTTTCCCTGGTATACGGATAAAATGCCATTGTCCAGCTCAATAATCTTAGTAACCACCCGGTTTAAAAAATACCGGTCATGGGCCACGATTATAACGCTTCCGTCATAATTAATTAAGTATCCCTCCAGCCAGGCGATAGAATCCATGTCCAGATGGTTGGTTGGCTCATCAAGCAGGATAATATCCGGCTTTGTAAGGAGAAGACGTCCTAAGGCAACACGGGTTTTCTGGCCGCCGGAGAGAGCGGATACCGGCTTTTGGAAATCTTCTTCTGTAAAGCCCAGACCCTTTAATACGCCCGTGACCTCACTTTGATAGGCGTAGCCGTTTAGAAGCTCAAATTCATGGTTTAGGCGGCTGTAAACGGTGAGCATCTCCGTCAGTTCATCACCGGAGGCATGTTTCATATCCATCTCCAGCTTACGGATCTTTGCTTCCATATCCATAAGCGGACGTTTCACTTCCAGTACTTCTTCATAGACGGTACGGTCTCCGGATAAATCCTGGTGCTGTGACAAATAGCCTAAGGTTTTCCCTTTGGATATGACCACCTCTCCTTCGTCGGCCGCAAGTTCACCGATAATCATCTTTAACAGAGTGGATTTGCCTGCTCCGTTAATTCCTACAATGGCGGCTTTCTCATGGTCTTCTATATGAAAGGAAGCGTGCTTAATCACTTCGTTGGTGCCAAATGCTTTGCAGATATTGCTGCATGAGAGAATCATGGTTTCTTTCCTCCTGAATAAAATGGGACAATAGTACCAGTATAATATAGGTCCATTTATTTTTCAAGGATACAATCGTAAAACTCGTTTGACATTATTTTATCACGCAGTTATAATGGTGTTAGTTTAATTCTAAGTAAAAGAAGGTGAAGATGTGGCAGATAAAGAAATTTCAAAAGCAGTGATTGCCAGGCTTCCCAGATATTATCGTCATCTGGGAGAACTTATGGAGGATGGAGTGGAACGGATATCTTCTAATGAGCTGAGTTTGCGAATGAAAGTAACCGCTTCTCAGATACGCCAGGATCTCAATAATTTTGGCGGATTCGGACAGCAGGGTTATGGATATAATGTGAAATACTTATATACAGAGATAGCCAAGATATTAGGAATTGACAGACAGCACAATTTAGTGATTATTGGCGCAGGCAATTTAGGACAGGCGATTGCAAATTATGCAAATTTCGAAAAGCGTGGTTTTTTAATCAAGGGAATGTTTGATATCAATCCACGTCTGATCGGTCTGGTTGTTCGCGGAATTGAGATCCGAAGCGTGGATGATCTGGAACAGTTTGTAAAAGATAATGATGTTCAGATTGCAGCCCTGACCATACCAAAGACCAAGGCACCGGAAATTGCAGACCGTCTTGTAAGGGCAGGCATCAAGGCTATCTGGAATTTCG
>JAEWPQ010000224.1 GCA_023460575.1 Bacillota bacterium | reverse complement strand
AGTCATACTGTACAGACAACAAAGGGAAAAAGCTACATTATTTTTAAATAAGAGAGGTTAAGATCATGGAAAAGACAATGGAAAAGATAGTGGGACTGGCAAAGTCAAGAGGATTCGTATATCCGGGCTCTGAAATTTACGGAGGTCTTGCAAATACCTGGGATTACGGTAATCTGGGAGTGGAATTAAAGAATAACGTAAAGAAAGCCTGGTGGCTGAAATTTATTCAGGAAAGCCCTTATAACGTAGGAGTTGACTGTGCCATCCTGATGAATTCCCAGACCTGGATCGCTTCCGGCCACTTAGGCGGATTTTCCGATCCTCTTATGGATTGTAAGGCATGTAAGGAACGTTTCCGTGCAGATAAGCTGATTGAAGATTACATGGGTGAACATGGAATTACTGTGGAAGGTTCCGTCGACGCATGGTCTCAGGAAGAGATGAAAAAGTACATTGACGAAAAAAACATCTGCTGCCCAAGCTGCGGAAAGCATGATTTTACCGATATCCGCCAGTTTAACTTAATGTTCAAGACCTTTCAGGGAGTTACTGAGGATGCGAAGAATACTGTTTATTTAAGACCTGAGACAGCTCAGGGTATCTTTGTAAACTTTAAGAATGTTCAAAGAACCTCCCGTAAGAAGATTCCTTTCGGAATCGGACAGATTGGTAAGTCCTTCCGTAATGAGATCACTCCTGGAAACTTTACCTTCCGTACCAGAGAATTTGAGCAGATGGAGCTGGAGTTCTTCTGTGAACCGGATACAGATTTAGAGTGGTTTGCATACTGGAAAGAGTTCTGCATCAGCTGGCTGAAGAATTTAGGTATCAAAGATGACGAGATGCGTGTCAGAGACCATGAGAAGGAAGAACTTTCCTTCTACAGCAAAGCAACCTCTGATATTGAATTTTTATTCCCATTCGGCTGGGGTGAATTATGGGGAATTGCAGACAGAACCGATTATGATTTAACCCAGCATCAGAATACTTCCGGTCAGGACTTAACCTATTTTGATGACGATAAGAAGGAGCGTTATATTCCGTATGTAATCGAACCTTCTCTGGGAGCTGACCGTGTGACGC
This sequence comes from Bacillota bacterium, assembly GCA_023460575.1. Classification (GTDB taxonomy): domain Bacteria; phylum Bacillota; class Clostridia; order Lachnospirales; family Lachnospiraceae; genus Lacrimispora. Next base: position 13,111 of record JAEWPQ010000224.1, on the reverse strand, counting down.
TTGCGTTCCTTTGTGCTGCATACGATGAGGAAGAGATCGCAGAAGGTGATGTACGTACAGTTCTTCATTTCCACCCTGCAATCGCTCCGGTGAAGATTGGTGTTCTTCCATTATCCAAGAAATTAAATGAAGGCGCAGAGAAAGTATTTGATGAGCTGCGCAGATATTATAACTGTGAATTTGATGACAGAGGTAACATTGGAAAGCGTTACAGAAGACAGGATGAGATCGGTACTCCATTCTGCATTACCTATGACTTTGATTCAGAAGAAGATCACGCAGTAACAGTCCGTGACCGTGATACCATGGATCAGGTCAGAGTGCCGATTTCCGAACTTAAGAGCTACTTCGAAGATAAGTTCCATTTCTAAAAACAGAATCCGGGAGAGAATCTATGATGAGATTTTCTTCCGGATTTTTTATATGAATTCCGGCTAATTCTGCTTATCAGAATCTCTTTTCGTCCAGTGAACTGTGTCCGGCTGGTGGACAACCGGAGCATAGATACAATAGATTTTCAGAGGGCGGTCTCCGGTATTGATCAGATTATGCCAGGTATTGGCAGGAATCAAAATGGCACAGCCATTGTCTACGGTTTGGGTATAAAGAAGGTTATAAGGGCTGTCACCCATACAGATTATACCATCTCCGTCTGTAACACAGATGTACTGATCTTCATTCGGGTGATTTTCAACGCCAATTTCATAACCCACAGGAATACTCATTAAAGTAAGCTGCATATGTTTCCCTGTCCATCTTGTAGTCCGGAAGGAAGGATTTCTTAAGGTATCATGATTGATATTAAGAATGAGAGGTGAAGGCCCGTAGTCATTGGCATCCCAGGAATAGTAGGAGTGTTGATGACAGGTGAAATTGCAAATGAAATTACAGTCAGACATTATGTGATCACTCTTTTCTCGTATGCTGTAATGTATCATATGTACTGTATTATTAAGTGATAACAAGGTCAGAGATACAAAATGCCGCAGGCGGAAAATCCAGTTGGATCGTCCGGTCCTGCGGCAGTTTCGTTATCTCTGTCCTTTGTCGTAAGGAATTCCCTCTGCTTTTGGAGCCTGGGAATTTCTTGAAGTAAAGACAAGCACGATTAAAGTGATGATATAAGGAACCATTTTGTAGAAATAACTGGGAATTCCCAGGGCACTTAAGAACGGAATTCCGGAATAAGAGGAAGCTACCGCTTTCATCAGTCCAAAGAAGAGAGAGCACAGCATGATATTTACCGGCTTCCACTGACCGAAGATTAATACCGCCAGTGCCAGGAATCCGTATCCTGCAACATCGGCATTAAAGTTGGTGGAGGTGGGAACTACAAATACCAGACCCCCAAGACCGCCTAAAGCTCCTGAAATTAAAACTCCCGCATACTGCATCTTGTAAACATTAATTCCTGCAGAGTCTGCAGCCTGGGGGTGTTCTCCGCATGCACGAAGTCTTAAGCCGAAACGGGTGCGGTAAAGCACAACGGCTGATAGAATAAAAATTAATATTCCCGCATATGTGGTAATATAGGCGTTCTGGAATAAAAGTGGTCCGATAAACGGAATGCTGCCCAGAACAGGAACCGAGGTTATGCGGAAGGTATTGTTAAACGGAACCTGCTGCACACCCTGGATTACACGGGCAACAAATACGGCAAATGCAGGAGCAAACATGTTTAAAGCAGTACCGCTGATTACCTGGTTTGATTTCATGTTGATGGATGCATAAGCATGAAACAGGGAGAATACCATTCCGGTACCCATGGATATCAATATGGCGATAATCAGCTGCAGCTGTCCGCTCATACTGCTGCATGTAAAATTAAGAAACAGGATTCCGGTAAATGCTCCCATGGTCATAATACCTTCCAGAGCGATGTTGATAATGCCGCTTCGCTCCGAAAACATGGCTCCAAGAGCAACGATCATGAGAGGAATCATGAAATACATGGTCTGCTGAAAAATGAAATAAATAACACTCATGATTTCTTTCCTCCTTTCTCAGTTTCGCCTGACTTTGCATTTTTCTGTCCCATAATTTTTGACATAATAATCTTTACCATCAGGGCAAATGCACTGAAATAGATAATGACTGCTACGATAATATCAATAATTTCCGTGGAAAACTCAAACAGCTGTAAATAAAAGCCCCCTGCTGTTAAGTATGCGATGAAAATACCGGAGAACAGTACACCGATGGGATTGTTCAGGCCAAGGAGTGCAACGGAAATACCGGTAAAGCCTTCGGAAGGCAGCACATCTTTAATCTCGATATGCTTACCGGTTCCTGCAAGGAATAAGAGACCTCCTGCAAGACCTGCAATGGCTCCGGCGATTACCATGGAAAGAATGATACTTTTCTTTTCATTGATACCTGCATATTTGCTGGCATCCCGGTTGAATCCAACGGCCTTAAGCTCATAGCCGAATGTGGTCTTATTTAAAATAACCCATATGAGGATTACAACCAGAATAGCGATTATAATTCCTCCGTTGACACTGGAACCCTTGAAAATCCTGTCAAGACCCATCTTCGGAATATTAGCGGTAGCAGCCACGTTCTTGGATTCATTGCGCAGATTGTTAAACAGTGGTTTGTAGCTTTTTGTAATCCAGTTTACCAGGTACATACCGATGTAGTTCATCATAATTGAAGCGATAACTTCATTCACATTGTAGTAGGCTTTTAAAATTCCCGGCACCAGTCCCCACAATGCGCCCAGGATTACGCTTGCCGCCAGGGCTGCAATCCAGTGAGCCGGTCCCAGTGAGGTCCAGAGAATCCCCACATAGACGGCTCCAAAGCCTCCTACGATAAACTGCCCCGGAGTACCGATGTTAAAGAGTCCGGTTTTAAATGCAAATCCTACGGAAAGACCGGTGAGAATAATCGGTGTGGCATAATAAAATACCTGGCCGACGCCTTTGGTTCCGTGAGTAAAGGCTCCTGTTAAAATGGTAGCAAATCCGGGAAGTGCCTGCACCGGATTGCACAGAAACAAGATAATCAGTCCCACAATCAGTCCCAGAATAATGGCGAAAACGGAAGAGAGAATGCCTGTATGATCTTTTATCTGTTTCGGTTTCATAGTGTGCCACCTTCTTTCTTAGCGCCTGCCATATAAAGACCTAATTCCTGAACGGTAATGTTCTCAGGGTCTAAGTCGGCAACGATTGAGCCTTCAAACATGACTAAAATCCGGTCGCTTAAATTCATAACTTCATCTAATTCCAGTGATACCAGTAAAATTGCGGCGCCTGCATCACGCTGTTTTACCAGCTGGTTGTGAATGTATTCGATAGCGCCCACATCCAGTCCCCTGGTAGGCTGTACAGCAAGCAGAATATCCGGCCCTTTTGAGATTTCTCTGGCTACGATTGCCTTCTGCTGGTTTCCTCCGGACATGCTGCGTGTGGTGGTAAATGCTCCTTCACTGCTCCGGATATCATAATTCTCAATCAGCTTCTGTGCATAATCATAGATCTGGTCATTCTTTAAAAATGTGCCGCTCTGGAATTCTTTGTCAAAATACTGCTGAAGAATCAGATTGTATGCCAGGTTATATTCCAGCACCAGACCATGTTTGTGCCTGTCCTCCGGTATATGGGAGAGACCGTGGGTATTCTTGTAGCGGATACTTTTTTTCGTCATGTCCTCCCCGTTAATGGAGACCGTACCGGTACCAGGGTCTGAAATGCCGGTGATTGCATGAATCAGCTCTGTCTGCCCATTGCCGTCAATACCGGCGATACAGACTATTTCACCTCTTCTTACCTGGAAGGATACATCGTGAACCAGCTTTTTGGTCTGTCCCTTATGTTTGGCCTCTATGGATAAGTCCTTAACTTCAAGAACCACTTCACCGGGGGATGCAGCCTTTTTATTAATGGTTAAGTTCACCTTGCGTCCAACCATCATCTCTGACATCTCTTCCCGTGTGGTATCAGCAACCTCTACGGTTCCAATATATTTACCGCGGCGCAGAACGGAACAGCGGTCTGCTACCGCCTTGATTTCGTTGAGCTTGTGTGTGATGAACAGGATGGATTTTCCTTCCTTTACCAGATCCCGCATGATCTGCATCAGTTCATCAATTTCCTGAGGGGTCAAAACTGCGGTGGGTTCATCAAATATCATGATTTCATTGTCACGATAAAGCATTTTTAAAATTTCAACCCTTTGCTGCATTCCCACGGTAATATCCGATATCAGTGCATCAGGGTCTACGAACAGTTTGTATTTTTCACTTAATTCCATTATTTTTTTTCGGGCATCATCCATCTTTAAAAATCCATGTCTGGTGGTTTCCATGCCCAGTACAATATTTTGTAAAACCGTGAAATTCTCCACCAGCTTGAAATGCTGATGCACCATGCCGATACCAAGTGCATTGGCATCCAGCGGCCCCGTAATTTTTTCTTCATTACCACGAACCCGGATCGAGCCTTTCTCCGGCTGGTATAATCCGAATAAAACACTCATGAGAGTGGATTTGCCTGCCCCGTTTTCTCCCAGGAGGGCGTGTATCTCGCCTTTTTTCAGCTGAAGTGTAATGTCATCATTGGCGATGATACCGGGAAATTCCTTTGTGATATGAAGCATCTCAATAATGTAGTCCATAAAATCCCCCTTACTTCGGTACCTATCTATGGGACCCGGTACCAGGTTAATAAAGTTATAAACCAAAAAGAAGATGCCGTAAGAGACCAGATCTGTTCTGACTGGTGAATCAAACGGCATCTCCTTTCCTTTTTTATGTCAGAGTACTGACATCGTGGTATGCCCGAAGGGCACTACCCCTGCGGATTATTCTACAAAATTAATTTTTGTTTTTTCAAGCTTTAAGTCTTTGTTGGGATCGTTATTATCCTTGGAAGGCTGTACCAGAGTTACCTTGCCATCCTTTAATTCAGTGAAGATTTTTTCATAATCTTCTTTTGTGAATTTAGTAAACTTGGAAGTCTCCATAGGCAGACCGATACCATCATTCTTAGCTGAGAAAATGCTTGTCTCGCCGCCTGGGAACTTGTTGTCATAGAAATCTTTTACACCATCGTATACAGATACGGAAAGCTGCTTCATGGCAGAAGTAATGACTGTGTCAGATTCAAAACTCTGGTCAACGTCAACGCCGATTACCTTTTTGCCCTTTTCCTGAGCTGCAGCCATAACAGAGTTGCCAACAGCACCGCCGCAGCCGAAGATTACTTCGGTTCCGTTCTGATACCAGGATGCCGCCATAGACTGGGCTTCCGGAGTTGCAGCGAAAGCACCTGTATAGTTGTACATGATTTCAATGTTGTCGATGCCCATTTCCTTAGCAGCGTAATCAGCGCCCTCAGCAAATCCGTAACCATAACGGATAACTGCAGGAACTGCCATACCGCCTAAGAAACCAAGCTTTGTATTACCGTCTTTAACTGCTGCATAGCCGGCTAAGAAACCAGGCTCGTCCTCCTGGAACAGGATTGGCATAACATTGGCTTCTGTCTTGAATTCGGAGTAATCTGCGTTATGAGGAACTCCGTCAAGAAGAATGAAGTGAACATCCTTATGCTGTTCCTGAGCAAGAAATACCGGTTCTTCAAATAAGAAACCCGGACATACGACTAATTTAGCGCCGCCTTCAATAGCAAGTCCGATGGTCTCTAAATAAGAATCTGTAGTACCTTCCTGGGGCTGATAGTACTTGTAGGAGATCTTGTTCTCTTCCGCGTACTTCTTCATACCTTCCCATGCACCCTGGTTAAAAGATTTGTCATCAATGGTGCCAAGGTCTGTAACCAGCGCCAGTTCATATCCGTTTGATGAATCAGACTTGACGGATGTTGCACCGGTGGTTTCAGCAGTTTTTTCAGCTGCAGTTGTGGTTTCTGCTGATGAAGCTGCAGTTGTTGCTGTTCCGGAATTGGAAGAACCACATGCGCTGAGTGTTGCAGTCATCATGACTGCCATAGCTAATGCGAGAGCTCTTTTTTTCATAATACGATCTTTCCTCCTGTTATTAATATATTTTCAGAGATAAGACTAATGTATCATATTTCAGCGCTGGAAACAATCTTAATTGATGATATTTTGCATAAAAACTAAGATAAAACAATCTGTCATTTTAAACCATATGCACTGACTTTTAAATGTTAAATCCCCCCTTTCATTCTTTTCCTTGTTATTTAATTAAATTATGTTAAACTATTTTAAGGCTTAAAAAAGGAGACTTAATTATGAAAAAAGTAAATCTGCTGGAAGATCCCGTAAAAAAGTTATTTGCAGGATATCTTCTTCCGTCAATTAGTGCAACAATGGTCACATCCATTTATATATTAGCAGACACTCTTATGATTGGAAGAGGAGTGGGCGCGATCGGGATTGCCGCCCTGAATATACTACTGCCGCTGTTCAGCCTGTTTTTTGCAACCGGCATGCTGTTCGGGGCAGGCGGCGGAATACTATTATCTGTGTGCAAAGGAAAAAAAGACGGACTGGCTGGAAATCAGTATTATACAGCTGCATTTATTATGGCTGCAGTAATGAGCATTATCTATACCGTTTTTGGTCATGCTTTTTTTCTTCCTATTACAGCATTTCTGGGGAGAAATGAAAATATGACGCATTATGTGAAGGAGTATGGAAGGATTCTGATATCAGGAGCTCCCGCTTTTTTATTTGCATCTTTTTATCAGGTATTTGTGCGCAATGATAAAGCACCAAGGCTTGCCATGACAGCAGTGGTTTCGGGAGGCGTGTTAAACATTATCCTGGACTATGTTCTGATGTTTCCCATGCAGATGGGTATGAAAGGGGCTGCCGCCGCCACTGTCATCGGCAGCTTTGTAACTCTCTTTATATTGCTGACCCATCTGGTTTCAAAAGAAAATACGTTAAGATTTGTCACTGGAATCCGCTTAAAGCAGGCGGCAGATGTGGTGAAAAATGGATTCTCCAGCTTTTTACTGGATATGTGCAATGGGATCGTCACCTTCTTATTTAACCGACAGATTCTTTCCATCGCCGGTGAACTGGGAGTGGTGGTTTATGGTATTATTTCCAACAGCGCATATATCGCATCGTCAGTCAGTAATGGAATATCCCAGGCAGTGCAGCCGATTCTGGCAACCAATTACGGAGCAGGAAAAAAAGAAAGGTTAAAGGAGTTAAGGCATCTGGCAGAGGGGACAGCCTGTCTGTCCGGTGTGCTGTTTGCCGCGACGGGACTATTGTTTCCGGCTCTTGTAACAGAAGCATTTGTAAGGCCTGATAAGGATATTCTGGCTATGGCGGTTCCTGCAGTAAGGATTTACTTTCTCTCCTTTGCAGCAATGGGCCTGAATGTGCTTTACACCACATGGTTCCAGTCAGTGATGGAACCTGCAAATGCCTTGAGAATCTGTCTGCTTCGCGGGATTGTTTTAAACAGCCTTCTGGTTTTTGTTCTTCCGTTGTATATGGGAGTCACCGGAATCTGGACTGTGATGCCGTTGACAGAAATGCTGACTCTTGCTGCATGTCGAATTATGTTAAAGAAACAGGCTATTTGTCGAACCTGATTTCGTATATACGAACATAAATCGCATATCAGAAAAAGACAGACTTTGTAAGTACTTTCAATGCAATTGTATTCAAAAAAGAGAAAATTACTTCAAATAATCAATGAAAACCTCTTTACTCCCCCTTTAATTGTGCTATAATACTTTCAGGGCTTTTCCGCAATGGAAGCTGCGGGGGAGCAGCATAATTTTCACAATTTTGAGGAGGATTTTACTTATGGCAAGAAAATGGGTTTATTTGTTCACCGAGGGAAGCGCAGACATGAAAAACCTGTTAGGTGGCAAAGGAGCGAATCTGGCAGAGATGACAAATTTAGGTCTGCCGGTTCCTCAGGGATTTACAATTACGACTGAGGCTTGTACTCAGTATTATGAAGATGGGGAAACAATTAATGACGAGATCATGGGACAGATCATGGATCATATCGAAAAGATGGAAAAAATCACCGGCAAAAAGTTTGGTGATAACGAAAATCCTCTTCTTGTTTCCGTTCGTTCCGGAGCCAGGGCTTCCATGCCTGGTATGATGGATACGATTTTAAATCTTGGACTGAATGAGAAAGTAGTGGAAGTGCTTGCAGAAAAATCAGGCAATCCGCGATGGGCATGGGACTGTTACAGAAGATTTATCCAGATGTTCTCCGATGTAGTTATGGAAGTAGGCAAAAAGTTCTTCGAAGAGCTGATTGATGAAATGAAAGAAAAAAAGGGTGTTACAGAGGATGTGCAGCTGACTGCAGAGGATTTAAAAGAGCTTGCAGGACAGTTTAAAGCTGAATATAAGGAAAAAATCGGTTCTGATTTCCCATCTGATCCTAAGGAGCAGTTAATGGAGGCAATCAAGGCCGTATTCCGTTCCTGGGACAACCCAAGAGCCAATGTTTACCGCCGTGATAACGATATTCCTTATTCCTGGGGAACAGCTGTCAACGTTCAGATGATGGCATTTGGAAATATGGGTGAGACTTCCGGTACCGGTGTGGCATTTACCCGTGATCCTGCAACTGGCGAAAAACATCTCATGGGTGAATTCCTGATGAATGCACAGGGTGAAGATGTGGTTGCCGGTGTTCGGACTCCTCAGAAGATCGAGCAGTTAAAAGAGGTTATGCCTGAAGTTTATCATAAATTTGTGGGAATCTGCAGCATCCTGGAAGATCACTATAAGGATATGCAGGATATGGAGTTTACCATTGAAGACAAGAAGCTTTATATGCTTCAGACCCGTAATGGTAAGAGAACAGCGAAGGCTGCTTTAAAGATTGCCTGTGATTTAGTAGACGAGTTTATGATCACAGAAGAAAAAGCAGTTAAGATGATTGATCCGAGAAACTTAGATACTCTGCTTCATCCTCAGTTTGATGCAGAAGTATTAAAGAAGACAGAGCCGGTTGGAAAGGCACTTGCTGCTTCTCCGGGAGCTGCCTGCGGTAAGATCGTTTTCACGGCAAATGATGCTAAGACATGGAAGGAAAGAGGAGAAAAGGTGGTTTTAGTCCGTCTGGAAACCTCTCCTGAAGATATTGAGGGTATGAAGGCAGCTCAGGGTATTCTGACTGTAAGAGGAGGAATGACCTCTCATGCAGCTGTAGTTGCAAGAGGAATGGGAACCTGCTGCGTATCTGGCTGTTCTGAAATTGCCATGAATGAGGCAGCGAAAAAATTTGTACTTGCAGGCAAGGAATACCACGAAGGAGACTGGATCTCCCTGGATGGTTCTACCGGTAAGATTTATGACGGAATTATGCCGACAGTCGATGCAACCGTTGCCGGTGAGTTTGGAAGAATTATGGCGTGGGCTGATAAATACAGAAAGCTGAAAGTCAGAACCAATGCAGATACACCTGCCGATGCAAGAAAAGCCAGAGAGCTTGGCGCAGAGGGTATCGGTCTTTGCCGTACAGAGCATATGTTCTTTGAAGGCGACAGAATTGACGCATTCCGTGAGATGATCTGTTCTGATACAGTTGAAGAGAGAGAAGCAGCACTGGAGAAGATTCTTCCGGTACAGCAGGGAGATTTCGAAGCTCTTTATGAAGCTTTGGAAGGAAATCCTGTTACCATTCGTTTCTTAGATCCGCCTCTTCATGAGTTCGTTCCAACAGAGGAAGATGATATTAAGAAGCTGACTGATACACAGGGCAAGACTGTGGAGCAGATCAAGACAATCATTGATTCTCTCCATGAATTCAATCCGATGATGGGACACAGAGGATGCCGTCTTGCTGTTACCTATCCGGAGATCGCAAGAATGCAGACAAAGGCAGTGATCCGTGCCGCTATCAACGTTCAGAAAGCACATGCGGACTGGAATGTATGTCCTGAGATCATGATTCCTCTCATCTGTGATGAGAAAGAATTAAGATTTGTGAAAAAGATTGTTGTTGAGACTGCAGATGCAGAGATTGCAGCAGCAGGCAGTAGCTTAACCTATCAGGTAGGAACCATGATTGAGATTCCGAGAGCAGCACTGACAGCCGATGATATTGCAAAGGATGCGGAATTCTTCTGCTTCGGTACCAATGACTTAACTCAGATGACCTATGGCTTCTCCCGTGATGATGCAGGTAAGTTCTTAAACGCTTACTATGATACCAAGATCTTTGAGAATGATCCATTTGCAAAACTGGATCAGACCGGAGTAGGAAAGCTGATGGAGACTGCAATCAAGTTAGGCAAGAGCGTTCGTCCTGATATGCATGTAGGTATCTGCGGCGAGCACGGGGGAGATCCGTCTTCCGTAGAATTCTGCCATAAGATTGGTCTTGACTATGTATCTTGTTCCCCGTTCCGTGTGCCGATCGCAAGACTGGCAGCAGCACAGGCAGCGTTGAATAATAAGAAATAATTAAATGTTAGAATAAAGAAAAAGAGGACGCAAGTCCTCTTTTCTTTATTCTTGTATCTTGAGTTGCTTTCTTACTACTGCATAGTAAGAAAGGGGTGTAAAAATAGTTTATTTTTTATATGGCAGATCGTACTTTTTAACTATTTTGTATAAAAAGTGCAGAAAATTCTCAGTATATGACTTGGGCTCTATAATTTCAAGATTTGCACCTAATCCAGCTAAAAATTGGTAGCCAAAATGACTCGTATCATAAACAACATCATAGAAAATTACATATTAAGTCGTAAAAATTACATGCAGTCAAAAAAGAGTTTATTTCTTGATATAATATAATTATGAACTTGGTAGTAAAGTGATTCATTTCACGTTTACTATATATGATCAGATTCAGATTATATAACTACATAGAAAGGGGGACGAGGTCATGAATAAAGATTTTGATTTAGATCTTAAGATGGACAAGGGTTCAGTAGATGTAGGAGAATCAAAAATTGCAAGTGTTATTTATTGCACACCTGGTTGTTTAACAGGTTCTACCTGTGGAACAAGTGAATGTGGGATGACAAGAAGCTGCACAAACACAATTTTATGCTACTAATTTCCATGTAAACCAAAACCCGATGCAAACGTACATGCATTTAGAAGAATCACAAAATGCATGTACGTTTACGTTTTGTGGAAGTGATTTCGTGGTACAAATGAAGTTTCTGTTTTAGTTAGGCATACAAGAGTTAAGCAAGGGGGATACGGGTAAAATATGAAAGATTTATTCAAAGATATAGGTTCCTTTATGATAAGAACACCGGGGCTGCCAATCAATTTATTGACAGATAATATAGAAAATGCAACTAACATAGATCATACTATGTTTTTATTTGATTCTCCTCAATACAAAGATCAGTTTAATGAAGCTATATTTGTGGCCAGCCAGGATTTATATGAATCCATGCAGCACTATATAGAGTATGGCACAGCAAGGGATACGAATTATTTTTTGAATTCAATCTATAAATATTTTAGCAGAAGCTGTTCCAGATGTACTCCATTTGGATTATTCTCAACAGTTGCATTTGGCAATATTACATCTGACAGAACATCATTTGAATTAAGCAGTGCAGAATTAAAAAGAAAACCCCTGATTGATTCAGAGTGGTTATACCAAGTTGTTTTTATGTACGAATCCAAGTACTTAAAGTCCCTCCGATACACAATCAATGAAAGTGTTGCTATTCAGAGAAATAAAGCAATTTTGTTTAACTGCACAAAAGACAGCGATGGAGGAAAAGTAAACAAAAAATCTGTAAAGTACTCCAATGCATTTGAAGTAGTTTTAAGAATATCAGGAGATTATGTAAGTTATTCTGATATGATAGAAAACCTTAAAAAAGAATATCCCAATGTGGAAGAAAACACATTCCATATATATATCCAATCACTTATAAAGGAAGGTTATTTAATATCCGATCTTCGTCCGCCATTAACAATCGTTGACCAATTTGAATACTTTATCAGTAAACTGCAGGATTACAATATAAATACAAATTCCTTAGTTGACATAAAGAAACAAATTCAGGAATATTCCAATGGAAATATAAATAATGCCATCGAATGCCTGACACAAATTTTCAAAGATATGAAGAGAATCTATAAGTCCAAAAATTACCTGACCATAGATTCTTCCTTTTCCTACAGCCAATGCAATTTAAATCAAAATGAGATTAAAAAAATAAATAAGCTTCTCAATTTATTTGTACAATTTAATATTAAAGAGCCTTTCAATAGTTTAAATGATTATAAAAATAAATTTTTAGAAAAGTATGGTCTTTCCAGGTGTGTTCCTTTGACTGAACTTATTGATTCTGATATCGGGATAGGTTTTCCATCCCATTATGATGGAAAAACCGGCATGAATAATTTTGGAGAATATATCAATCCCTGGATCCGATTTTTTGAAAGAAAATATGTAGATTCCATAAGACTTGGTCAGGAAATTGAGATCAATGATGCAGATATGGCAATGTTTTTAACAGAAGATATTGATATGGATCAGTTGCCTAAATCAATGGAAATCTACTTTAATTGTGTAAAAGACAATGGAAAGGATGTCTATTATTTAAGTAATATTTTTGGGTCTACTTATGCAGGTAAATCATTTGGAAGATTTTCTCACTTAATGAAGAATCCAGAACAATTTTTTGAAGAAATAAATAAAAATTATGGTGATGAATGTCAGGTCTGTGAATTCACCTACTTATCTGATAGTTTATATTCCGCAAACGTGATTCGAAATATGCATGGCTCCACATATGAAACAAGTTTTGGGACTACAAATTCAAAAGATCAGGTATTTAAACTTAAGCTAAGTGACATTTTAGTAGAATTTAAAAATAACAAATTATATTTAAAGTCTGCGGTTAACAATAAAAGAATCATACCAACATCTACCAATATGTTTAACCCACAGTTAAAACCCCGAATATTAAGATTAATTGACGAAATATCTTCTGATGGAATCAGGTTTTATAATAAACCATGGCAATACTTACTGGAGAAATTTGCCTATCTTCCAACAATACGATATAAAAACTTCGTATTGGAACAGGAAAAATGGATTATTAAAATAGGCGATCTGGGTTTAACAAATCATTATGATTTTGCTGAGTTTAAAAATAAGTTTACCGAATACATAAATTCAAGAAATATACCCCTTTGGGTG
>JAEWPQ010000223.1 GCA_023460575.1 Bacillota bacterium | reverse complement strand
TTTTTTCACGAACTGAACCAGCCGTGTGAAGTCTTGCTGTGAGAGTGTTAACATAGATAGCCGTCCTTTATGAGTTATTAACTAATGTTTCGCAATCCAGAAGCAGAACCACTTTGTTGTCCGGCATGGATATCATGCCGCTGACCAGTTCTTCACGGTTGCTTGCAGGAACAGAAGAAATCCTGGAATAATCAATATCCAGAACCTGCTCCACTGCATCTACAATAATGCCGATGAACACAGAATCAACATTCAGTACGATGACACAGGTAGTGCTGGTGTATTCAATGGCAGGTTTCCCCAGCCTCAGCCGTATATCAATAATCGGCACGATCTGACCTCTTAAATTGATAATGCCCTTTACGTAATTTGGCATCATGGGCATGGCAGTAATGACATGGTTGGTAATGATTTCTATTATATAGTTTGTGCTTACACCAAAAATTAAATTATCGGTGCGAAAGGTGAGATAACGCTCCATGGCTTCCGTTGCGTCAGAAATAAAATCGTCATGTGTTAAATTATCTGCACCATTCATAGCTGTTTTAGTACTTTCTGCTGACATTTGTATTCCTCCATTTCTAATTAAAATTAATTATGAGCTGCAGCATACAGATTTAAAACGTCTAATATGATGCTGATATTGCCGTCACCAAGAATGGTACATCCGCTGATACCGGAATCTTTGATATTAAAGCTGTTTAAGTATACAGGCAGAGGCTTCACAACAACCTGCTGTTCTCCCAGAAGGTCATCTACGAAAAGACAATAGGATTTATCACCGGATTCAACCCATACCAGGATACCGTCTTCAATATTGGTCACTTCTGTTTCAATATTGTAAAGTCTGTGAATCCGGAGAATCGGATAGAACTGGTTCATGCATCTGATAATTTCATTACCTTCTGTATCATAAATAACTTCTTCATTTTTCACTTTAAATGACTGGCGGATATTGGCAATCGGAATAGTAAATACGGATTTACCTACAGATATCTCCATACCGTCAACAATTGCCATGGTAAGCGGGATCTTTAAGGTGGTGCACATTCCCTTTCCCAGATCGCTTGTAATGGTAACGGTTCCGCCGATTGCTTCCACGTTCTTCTTTACTACATCCATACCCACGCCCCGGCCTGAAAACTCGGTAACGGTTTCGTTAGTGGAAAAGCCCGGAGCTAACAAGAGAGCAAGAATCTCTTTCTGAGTATATTCGCTTTCCGGCTTTGTAAGAATTCCGTTTCTCTTTGCTTTAGCAAGAACACCGGCAGGATTCACGCCCCGTCCGTCATCACGTATGGAAATAATAACTTCATTGGTGGTATGACTGGCAGAAAGAATGATTTCACCCTGAGGATTTTTACCAACCCTGATACGTTCTTCAGCGGTCTCTTCAATTCCATGATCCATTGAGTTACGTACAATATGCATAATCGGATCACCGATACTGTCAACAATGGATTTGTCAACTTCCGTATTCTCGCCCACAATTGTCAGACGGACATCTTTTTTAAGTTTCTGCTTCATATCTCTTACAATACGGTTCATTTTCTGGAATACGCCGGAAACTGGAACCATGCGCAGAGACATAACAATATCCTGCAGATCATCAGTCAGTTTGCGAAGCTGTCTGGTTGCCTTTAAGAAGCTGTCCAGATTCTTCAGATTCTGGATTTCAGGTGAAGAGGTTACCATGGATTCGGTTATAACGATCTCGCCTACAATTGCAACGAGGTTATCAAGCTTTGCTAAATTAACACTGATCAGATTCTGTTTGTTGGGCATCTGATGACCGGTGCTTGCGGCGGGGGTGCTGGCAGGTGCGGTGCTTTCACGGTTAACGGGGGCAGCGGCTGACTCTGCGGTCTTTTCCTCAACTGCACTCTTTGCCCGTACATTCTGAATCAGCTCATAAGAACGGAGGTTATTCATGTTGTTAATCTGGGAGATTGCTGTATCTGCAGTCTCACGGGAGTCAAGAGCGAGATAAAATCCCTTCTCAATAATGATTGAACTGCTCTGACTGTTGGTTTCCACATCGCTGGGATAAAAATTAAATTCCAGACCGGATTCCTTTAGTGAACTTATAAGCATAAATGCGCGGAGGTTCTCCATTCCGCAGCCTTCATCGAAAAAGATACGGAGAAAATATGGGGAATTATCATCCGGGCACTCTGCAAGATCCATGCGGACTTCGTCCAGATCCACAGTTGTAACGGGAGAAGAAGCTGCTGGTTTTGAACTTTCTTTTACGGCAGGCTTTTCCGGTTTCTTTATTTCTGCAGGTGCATCTTTATTATCCTTACTGATTTTTTTCAGGAAACTATTAATTTCCACGGTCAGACTGTCGACATTATCACTAAGTGGCTCATTGTTTTGAACCTTTAAAACTTCGGCACGAAGCAAATCGGTAGAGCGGAACATTAAATCAAAAAGGGTGCTTTTGTGAGAACTTTCAAGTGAATCCAGACCGTTCTCACGGATAAAAAAGAATAAATCTTCAATGTGATGGGCGATCTGCATCAAAGAATTAAACTCCATCATTGCGGAAGAACCCTTAACGGTATGCATGATACGAAAAATTTCATTCACATCGTCCACCGTAAAATCTCCTGCTTTTTCCGCTTCTATCAGGAGTTCATCCAATTGCTCCAGTAGGGAATTGGTTTCAAAGAGATACATATCAAGCATATTATCCATGCCGTTATCCATAATATTTACACCGCCTTGTCTAGTATAGTATATAATTATTTATCGGTATGGCTGGAAAAAAAATAATAGTAAATCGAAGAACCTTTTGAAAAAAAATATATGAAACACAACTTGTATGGAGGCATAATATGGCAGATATTCTGAAAGTAACAACTCCAATGTCCGGCTATGATAATTCAACGATTAAAAATAACCCCCAGGCAGGCCAGGGACCGCAGATACAGAATCCTGTAGATCCGTCGAAGGTGATGCGGGGGGATAACCGGACGGATTCCGGTGCAAATCAGGAACAGCAGCTGGCATTTCAGTATCGTTCCAATTTCGGTACATTTCTCAATATGATAAAAAATTCACCGGATATTTCCCGGATATTTTCCGATATTTTTTTCCAGGGAGAAGAGATGTTAACTGGAGGTGTGATGGGGGAAGAAGCAGCCAGACAGATCGCTTCTTTTTTTAAAGCCACCCAGATGCAGGAGGAAGATGTTCTGGGCTTTTTAAAAGAGCAGGCAGAATCATCGGTCCGCTTCAATGGAGGTATTTTTGACCAGTTGAGGCAGGTCATGGCTGAGACAGGTTCTGTGGATTTAAAAACAGATATTTTAAATTTTATAAAAAAATTTAACGATATGTCTTCCGGAAAGCATATTCTTCATGATATATTTAATACAGTGAAAGATATGGAAGGATACGTATTTAAGCAGACCGCTGCCCAGATCGATGAGATGCTGAAGGAACTGGATACATCTGCAGCAGAAGGAGACACAGAAGGAAACAGTGCTCTGTTGAAAGAAAAGATCCTTCCGTTTTTAGGCCGTTACATTGCTGCAAATCATGATATGGGTACCATACGTGACAAGATTTCCCTTTTGACGGTGCTTATGGCCAGATACGAAAACGGAAACAGGCAGGAAGTCCTGCAGGCATTTGCAAAACTTACGGGCTACCAGGGATTTCGCAAGCATTTTGGTTCCACGACTGCAGAAGAGTTTGGAGAGCTTCTTGGCCAGGTAGATATGGATCAGGCAGCAGGAAAAAATCAGTGGTCAGATAAATTCGTTGATTTTTTAAGTACCGGGGTCAGCGGAGGAGCAGGACTAGAAAACAGACAGACGTTTCTGAATATAATCCAGTCACTTGTAATGAATGAAAGTGTATATATGCCGCTTCTCCACCTGGCATTTCCGATGGATATTAATGGCAGAAAATTGTTCACAGAGATGTGGATTGATCCGGATGAAGAGGGCAGCAGTACCCAGGCAGGCGCAGAACGGGTTGCAAGAATTTTCATTAAATTCGAAATAGCAGAACTTGGCCAGTTCAGACTGCTGATGCTTTATGGTGAGAGCACTTCATCTCTCCAGCTCTATTATCCCGAGAAGATGAAAAAATCAGAAGCCAGTATCCAGAGAGGAATTAAGGGGATTCTTGAAAAAAATCACCTCCGGGCTGATCGGGTAATCCTGCAGGCGGGAGAGGGGCCTTCTTCTCTTGTATCGGTATTTCCTAAAATACAGGAAAGGAAGAATTCAGTCGATGTCAGAATTTAAAAGTACACTCAATAAAAAGGCGGTTGCCTTAAAATACGATGATGCGAAAAATCCGTCTCCTGTTATCGTTGCATCCGGAATGGGTTATACGGCAGAAAAAATTGTGGAGATGGCCAATGAGAACGGAATCCCTGTTTATGAGGATAATTCCCTTGCTACCATACTCACACAGCTTGAATTAGGGAGTCAGATCCCCGAAGAATTGTACCAGGCTATTGTAGACATCTACCTTTACTTTCTGGATTATGTACCTGGTAAACAAAAAGACATAGTAAAAGAAGACTTGGAAGAGACAGAGGAAGAGGAAACAATAAAAGAAGAAACGGTGGAATAATTTATGTTAAGGGAATGTGATAAGGCTTGTATTTATTCATTTGATGGCGTTTTTCTTGCAGAGGTAAAAGTGGTTGATTCCGAAAAGGATAGTATGGCGCTGATCTTTGAGGAAGAAGACATGGATAAGGTCAATACGGAATCGGTTATTGTATTCTATGATGGCATACAGGGACTTGTAACATGCAAATGCAGTCTGTCTGCAAGAGTCAAAGTTGTTGGAACTGAGATCGGAGACTTAGGTAGAGCCATTTATAAGGTTCCCTGCAGAATTGATGAGCTGATTGGAGTGGATCAGAGAAGAAGAGACTTAAAGGTAAGAGTTTCAATTCCTGTTATGCTGGAAACTGCTGACGAACAGGGAAAAGTAATCCACATATCAGCGAAGTTAAAAGACATCAGTGCCGGAGGAATCGGATTTGAATCGCCGGAAAAGCTAAAGGAGAATCAGATTTTTTCCTTTATGTTTGAGACTGATGCCGGAGATACCAGATTAAAGGCAAGCGTTTTATGGGTCAGTGAAGTCTCAGAGAATGGAGAAGAACCATTTTACCGCTATGGAAGCCGATATTTCGGTCTATCCACTTATCAGGAATCCATGGTTCGAAAATTCACGTTTCAGGAACAGCTGAAAAGAAGAAAAATCCAGTAATTGCTTATGACTATGTCATTTTATGCCGATACATTACTTATAGGCTTTATTGTCTTAAGAAGTTATAAGTAAAGGAGCGATTGAATGAAACAACAGAGGAAAGCTTTGGCGGTGGGCATTCTAAGCGCACTTTGTCTTTGTCTGACAGCTCAGAAGGTAACAGCGACGGAGTCCATAGACAGAGTAAGTATCAAAGTATCAATGAATATTGAAGCCGGTGACCGGCTGCCCAGCATTCAGATTAATAAGACAGATGGCGATTGTTATGTAAATTCCGGTGATAAGAAATATACAATCAGAGAAGCGGAGTGGGTGACCTCTACCTCCAAGGATATGACAATCGGGGAAGAACCTAAGATGAATGTTACACTGACACCTTCCGATGAATATGATGCTTACTTTAAATCGAACTATGAGGCATCAAAGATTAAGATAAGCGGCGGATCCTATGTGAGCGCCAAACGAAGCGGCAGTGATCTGGTTGTCACACTGAGAGCCAAGGCGATTAAGGGACTGTATGCGGAGCCGGAAGATATTGGCTGGAAGGATACTAGACTGGGGCAGGCTGTCTGGTCTAAGGGAGATAACACCTCAGGCGCTTATGAAATATGGCTGTACCGTGGTAAAAAAGTGATTTTTAAGAAAGAACAGGTAAAAGCAACCACCTATAATTTCTATCCATATATGACAGAGGAAGGTACGTATTCCTACAAGATCCGTTCAGTCCCATTTAAAACAGATGAACTTAAGAACGGAAAGAAAAGCGGCTGGGTTGAGTCAGATGAACTGGTCATCAGGGACAGGGATGTTTCAGATGGGACAGGAAAAGAGTCAGATACAACTGCGGGAACGACAGCCAATCCGGAAAAAAAGACAGGCTGGGAAAAACAGTCGGGAGTCTGGTATTACCGGTACGCGGACGGAAGCGTTCAGGCCAATTCCTGGCTCATGCTGGATGATGTTTACTACCGCTTTGACCAGAATGGAAAGATGATAACAGGCTGGTTTGTATCAGACTCCGATATTTATTATATGGATTCAAAGGGAGCCATGGTAAAAGGCTGGAATAAGATTGACAACAGCTGGTACTATTTCTATCCGGATAATGGCTATGAGGCACCAATGGGTGCGGCTGCAACCGGCTGGCAGGTTGTTGATGGTTATCATCACTATTTTAATAATCAGGGAGCCATGCAGAAAGGCTGGAACAACCAGGCCGGAAGATGGTATTACCTGAATACGGTACAGGGCAACTTAGAGGGGGCTATGTTAAAGGGGCTGTTTACCCGTGAAGGCAAGACATACTATACTGGTGAAGATGGAGTAATGCTGACCGGCTGGCAAAAGGTGGACGGAGTATGGCGCTATTTTAACCAGCAGGATGGTGTTATGGCTGTCAGCACGGTAATTGACGGCTATCATATAGATGAGGATGGAGTATGGCAACAATGATAAGTATGAAAAGAAGATATTTCAGCTGTCTGATATCAGCTGTTCTTATAGCAGTGCTGCTGTCAGGAATAGCAGCGATCAGGATTCATGCTGCGGAGTCAGTGGTAATCCGAAGTCTGAATTTAAAATTCACAAGTCAGTTTGGAGACCAGGAGATTCTCATGCCGGAGATATCCACAACAACAGCTGATGTTAGTGTTCAGGATACCCTGTGGAAGCGTGATATTGACAAATGGAAAGCAGCCAAACAGGAGCGTGTGAGTGTTATTTTAACCTCTTCCAATATGATATTTGCAGAGACCTACAACCGCTCAGAGTGTAAGATCACAGGTGCTAAATTTGTTTCTGCGAAAGCCTTGGACAATCATACTCTGGAAGTGAAAGTAGATTATACTCCGGTGGTAAAACTGGGTAATACGGCACGTGCAGGCTGGGCTGACAGTAAGAAGACAAAAGCTGTGTGGGATAAAGTGGAATTTGCAACAGGATATCAGGTTGCCCTTTATGCAGATGATAAATTAAAAAAGAGATTATCAGTAGAAACCAATACAGCAGATCTTTCCGGTCTTATGGATAAGAACGCAGTTTATTATTATGAAGTTAAAGCAATTGGTTTTACTGCAGATGACCGTAAGTACTTAAAAGAGGGTGACTATATAACCTCACAGGATATAACTATGGAGTATGAAGGCAGTACCTCCGGTACATGGAAGGGCAGCACCTATGTAGAAGAAGACGGAGGTAAGCCGAGAAACAGCTGGAAGCAGATTTTAAATGACTGGTACTATTTTGATGATAACGGAGTACGTCGGACCGGCTGGGTTCAAACGGGAATCAGGTGGTATTATTTAAATCCTGCTGATGGGAAGCTTCTTACAGGCTGGCAGTTTGTTAACGGAAAATGGTATTTTTTAAATCCGGCAGGCGGAGAGATGATGACCGGCTGGATTCAACCCCAGCCGGGAATCTGGTACTACATGAATGGTGATGGAAGTATGGCAAGCAGCACAAATATTGGCAGTTATCAGATTGGTGCTGACGGAAGATGGATACAGTAGAGGTTAAGAGCAGCAGGAGGATGAAAAAGTGGCGGCGATAGATCAGTTGCAGATGATGGCGTTAGGGAGAACGCAGTCATTGGAAAAAGGAAAGACTACAGGAAATTCAGCAGGTAATTTTAAAAAGGTTTTAAAGTCAGTTATGGATGTGCCCCAAAACCTGGAATCTTTTTTTTCAGAGGCTTCCAGGACATATGGGGTTTCAAAAAAACTGCTGAAAGCAGTCGCCAAGGCAGAGTCTAATTATAACCCTGCGGCCACATCTCCCAAAGGTGCAGCAGGAGTGATGCAGCTGATGCCGGCTACAGCCAGATCATTGGGAGTTTCCGACCCCTATGATGCACGCAGCAATATACTGGGGGGCGCCAAATACTTAAGAGAAAAACTGGACAAGTATAATGGAGATGTGACGCTAGCTCTTGCAGCATATAATGCAGGAAGCAACAACGTGAAAAAATATGGAGGCATTCCTCCATTTAAAGAGACTCAGGAATATGTAAAGAAGATAATGAGAGATATGGGAGTGTCAGATGATCAGGAAGATACAGCCATATACGCCTCAGGCTATTCAGAAGATACTGTTTCCGGCCTGTCCGGCTATTTTTCAGATCAGGGATCCATTAATGGCTATGGGGCATCTCAGTGGCTGGATGTGCTGAAATCAATAGCCGGAAATGCAGATGGAACTGATGCGGATCTTGCATCTCAGAAAACGAATTCATTATATCTGATTGAACTTATGAAGCTTCGGATGCAGATGGCTTCAAACGGAGTATCCGGTCAGTTTGATGTAAATGATTCCAGTGACGGAAGCTTATTATAATATTGTCTCTGTTATTGATATTGTGATCAGATAATAGCGAAAAAAATACACCATCAATTGTATATGCTGCAATTGATGGTGTATTTTTTTTATACCGGCAGATGCTGGATTAATCCTAACCAATCCTACTGCGTGCTATGTATCTATAAAGTTGTATCTAAATTAATGCTCACCTTTTTAAGAGATTCAATAAAAAATGATTTATTAATGGGCTTAAAGACAAAAGGAATTGCCGGACCCAGTTCCTGAACACCCTGCAGTGTTTTATCATACACAAGAGAACTGATAATAAGAATGCCTGCCTTCGGGTGTTTATTCAGAATGCGTTTGGAAGTCTCTAATCCGTCTATTCCTGGCAGTATTATATCCATAGTGACGATATCAGGCATTATTTTCTCGTATGTTTCCAACGCCTCTTCTCCGCTGCGGCACTGGCAGACCACTTCGTAATCTGTCCCCTCAAGAATTTTTCCAATTTCATTCCTTATTAAAATGGAATCATCAACAATCATAATCGTCTTTTTCATAATCTTTCCCTTTCTAAGAACTAATTAGTTCCTATAGTAATCTCGCCTTCGCTGTTTTTATATATAATATTGCTGGAACATTCCTCCTGGATTAAAAGACTGGAGGAACCCATTCGCACACGGACTACCGGTAAAAGCTGCCTGCATTTTATCAGACCGACCTGCTCTGAATCTTTTGAAGCAATTTCATTTAAACGATTGTTTATTTCCTGTTCCCTGATATTTAAATAGTCTGCAGCCTGCTTTAAGCTGTCAAGCAGCTGCTGCTTATCAGGTCTTTGTACTGATTCAAGATAATTTATATTTTTTCTGATTTCCGACAGATTGTGATGCAGCTGTTCCAGCTCTCTTGTGAGACGGGAGGATTCTTCTACGTTTTTTGGAACATTTGCAATTATTAATTCTGTAATCAGACGGCGTACTTTTGAACCGATAATGTTTGCATTGATATTGCTTCCAGCAAGGAGAGAACCTCCAATAATGACACCGATTCCTGAGGTTACTACAATGTCTTCACCGCTTTGTATTTTAGAGTTGATAATGCTTTCTGCATAGACATTGCCCCCGGCTTTTACGGTACAATGTTCCAGATAACGGCATTTGACATATGATTCAGAAGTAAGGGTACCCCGCCCGTTTCCAGACATTCCGCTGGCGATAGTGATAGGTCCCTGTGCTGAAATTTCAGCTCCTTCTACAGAACCCCGGATATCAATGCCTCCGGTGGCCTTTACAGAGAATCCGTTTCTTACATCTCCTGAAATAAAAATATCTCCGTCATAATCTACGTTTCCTGTACTATTATCGATATTTCCATTTATCTTAAGTAGTGGATCAACCTGAAACTTACCATTTGAAAAGGTAACATGTCCGGTTTTCTGAGAGATCAGGAGAGTGCCATCCTCTGTTAACTGCGTGTTGCGTCCAGAGGGAACCGGAATGGGTGTTCCTTTTACGGTACAGGGATAAACCTGACCCTCTACGGTCATTCCATTTTCTCCTGGAATAGCAGTGGTGATTTCACAAATGACCTCGCCCTCTTTGACAGCCTGGATATTATTCAGATTTTTATAATCGACAGAACCGTTTTCATCCTCTTCGAACTCCAGCTGTACCACGCGTTCAAAGTGATCTTTCACAGATCCATCGATTCCATTCCTTGCAAGAATACCTCTGGCTATCAATAATACCTGATCATAGATGTGTTCCTTTGCAATGGATTTTATTGTCTCATCCAATATTCCTGTTTTTACACGGTCCTGCTTAAGAAGAGACTGCAGATTCTCTTCGGTGATATCCGGACCCCCATTTAAAGGCGGAATGACGTATACCCATGCAGCCATGCAGTCTCTGGAAATGAGCAATTGGGGCTGAGCCGCTTTTGGTTCTGGTTCAGAAGCTGGTTCAGCAGTAGTTTCTGCATTTTTCTTATAAATATTTGACAGGGTTTTCATTTTCATCGCAAATTGTCTGCGTTCAACATCCAGAAGATCTTCATTGACACGAAGAATCAGAGGATCATCGGAAGGTTCCCATATTGATACGGGCTCAGCAGTTTCTTTTACAGCTGGTTCATCTGACGGCTCAGGACTTGGGGGCAAATTGGAACTTGTTGATGTATTATTATCGATAACTCCGCTTACTTCGCTTTCTAGTGATTCGACTGGTTCAGAATGCGGCGTTTCGGTTTCTTCCAAAGACTCTGAAGTTCGTTTTGCATTTTGAAAAAGGCCAAAAAATCCTTTTCTGTTCTTATCTTTCATTTTTTTCTCCCCTAACATATGGACTACCAGACATATCTTATCCGGTGTCGGCAAATAGAGTGTAATATAATCCCCATAATTGCGCTCTTATAAGGAAAGCAATCACACGTAAGACTGCGATACCTTAGTTACTTCATATTACATTCGCCGGTTAAATAAATATATAGATTGTTTATGGTTTGGTAATTAGGCCTGGATTGGTTTACTGAAACCGGGATACAGATGTACTGTATAATGATCAAAAACTACAAAATAATCCAAACTAACAGGCAGCAGAGAACACCTCCTTTTGTATATAGTTATGAAATATATATTTATATCGGCAGTTTGTAACAATAATATAACACAT
>JAEWPQ010000222.1 GCA_023460575.1 Bacillota bacterium | reverse complement strand
TCAAAATTGGTTGAACGTTTCTACCAACTACCTCAATAGTTGACTATAAGGGTTAGAAGGAAAAAGGAGTGATGTTCATGAAGGAAGCTTCAAAAAATTACGATGTGATCATCATCGGTGCAGGCCCCTCCGGTATTTTCTGCGCCTATGAACTGATCGAGAAAAAACCGGATTTAAAGATCCTTATGATTGAAAAGGGCCGTCCTATTGAAAAACGTACCTGTCCCAAACGTACAACCAAAGTATGCGTAGGCTGCAAACCATGCTCCATCACCACTGGCTTTGCAGGTGCAGGAGCATTTTCAGACGGTAAATTATCGTTATCCCCTGATGTAGGAGGAAATCTTCCCGAAATTCTGGGATATGACAAAACCGTAGAACTGTTAAAGGAATCTGACAATATTTATTTAAAATTTGGCGCTGATACCAATGTATATGGTGTGGACAAGCAAAAGGAGATTCAGGAGATCCGCCGCAAAGCCATTAACGCCAATTTAAAGCTGATCGAATGCCCGATCCGCCATCTTGGTACGGAGGAAGGCTATAAAATCTACACTCGTCTTCAGGAGCATTTACTGGCACAGGGTGTGGAGATGGAATTTAATACCATGGTTAAGGATATCATCATTGAGGATAATCAGGCCAGAGGAATTATTACTGATAAAGATGAGGTCTACGAGGCTCCTGAGATTGTCTCCGCCATCGGCCGGGAGGGATCTGACTGGTTCAGCCATATCTGCGGTAATCACGGAATTGAGACAAAGGTGGGAACCGTTGATATCGGTGTCCGTGTTGAAGTCAGGGATGAAGTAATGGAATTCTTAAATAAGAATCTCTATGAAGCAAAGCTGGTTTATTACACACCAACCTTTGACGATAAGGTACGTACCTTCTGTACTAATCCTTCCGGTGAGGTTGCAACTGAATATTATGAGAACGGATTGGCTGTGGTCAACGGACATGCCTACAAATCCCAGGAATACAAAACCAATAACACAAACTTTGCAATTCTGGTATCCAAAAACTTTACCAAGCCCTTTAAGACACCGATTGAATATGGAAAACATATCTCACAGCTAAGCAACATGCTGTGTGACGGAAGAATTCTGGTACAGACCTTTGGAGACTTCCAGAGAGGCAGACGTACCACAGAAGAGCGATTATGCCGGAACAATCTCATTCCCACCTTAAAGGATGCGGTTCCCGGCGATTTATCCCTGGTATTCCCGCACAGAATTATGGTTGATATTAAGGAAATGCTGCTGGCACTCGATAAGGTTACGCCTGGTATTGCCAGCGACGAGACTCTTCTTTACGGAGTAGAAGTTAAATTCTATTCCAATAAAGTAGTCGTTAACAGTGATTTCGAAACCAGTGTGCTGGGACTGCGTGCCATCGGAGATGGTGCCTCCGTAACAAGAGGACTACAGCAGGCCTCTGCTAACGGAATCAGCGTTGCCAGAAGCATTTTAAACAAATTATATTAAGCAGAAAAAACATGGGACCGGTTATTGCCAGTCCCATGTTTTTTATATATCTTTCCGGTGTGTTAGACAAGCCCCAGCTTTTTCATTGCATAAGCCACTCCGTCATCTTCCACATTCTTTGTATAGAAGGTTGCATACGGCTCCAGCTCCACGCTGTGGTGTCCCATTAAAATACAGTTCTTTGCATATTCAAACATGGATAAATCGTTGGTGCTGTCACCGAATACGTATGTATCGGAAAGATCCACTCCATAATGCCTGATTACTTCCTCAATGGCAGTGGCCTTAGAGTGTCCTGCCGGAACACATTCGTAAAATCCGCCGCCCCGGTTAATAATATCAAAATCCAGTCCCAGCTCTCTGGCAAAGCCCTTCATATCACTTTGTTCATCTTCCATAACGCAGAATTTGTCAAAGTCATAACAGTCTTCATCCCAGCCAAACGGAGAACAGTTTCCCTCCGAAGCTACATGCCCCTTCATGATTCTGACCTTTTCAATCCGTGATTCCTCTTTGTTAAAATAGCAGCTTTCTGTTCCCTCTAAGATCCCGTCAAGACCATATTTCAGGATCATTTTCTTAATTTTAATACCCGTTTCATGAGGAATTGAAGCGGAGTAAATCACGTCTTTCCCCGCTACAATCCGTGTCCCGCAGCCGCAGCAATAGCCGTCTACCTGCAGGATAGGCCGAATGAGTCCAGTAAGACAGTAGGTGCGTCCGGAATTGATAAATACCAGATGCCCTGCCTTTCTTGCACTTTCAACGGCCTGTTTTGCGCTCTCCGGCACAGTCCGGTTAATTTCCGAAAAAAGCGTGCCGTCAATATCAAAAAACAGGGCTTTTCTCTTCCCCGTCATCGATCACCTCGAAAACAGATGGTACCGGTGGTTTCATCCATGCTTTCCACAATCGCCAGAGATTCTACCCGGATTCCTTCGGAACGAAGGTGGTCTCCGCCGGGCTGAAATCCCTTCTCAATAACAATTCCTGCTCCTACCAGTTCTGCGCCGGAGTCTCTTACAATCGCTGCAAGCCCCTCTAACGCTTTGCCGTTGGCTAAAAAATCATCAATGAGCAGCACCTTATCACCAGCACCCAGAAATTCCTTGGATACCATCACATCGTAGGTTCTTCCATGGGTAAAGGATTCTACTTCAGTGGTATAAACATCTCCGGCAATATTCTTCGTCTTGGATTTCTTGGCAAATACAACAGGAACATCAAAATACTGAGCAACAATACAGGCGATACCGATACCGGAAGCCTCGATGGTCAGGATCTTGTTGACTTCTTCATCTGCAAATCGTCTCTTAAACTCTTTTCCGATCTCCACGAACAGCTTTATGTCCATCTGGTGATTTAAAAAGCTGTCTACTTTCAGTACGTCACCGGACTTGATCTTTCCGTCCTTTCGTATTCTGTCCTTTAAAAGCTGCATAAAGGTTCCCCCTATGGTATGTGATTTATTCCGTTATCTTAGCGTTCTCTTTTAAGAAATCCAGTACTTTATTGCTGATAATATAATCATCTACTTCATACTGTCCTGCTGTCTGTATCATGCTGTCTACACTTTCGTAGCCCATCTTCTCTGCTACATCCTTGCGGTCATCATCATTTACAGTGATTCCTTCTTTTTCAGCAATCGCATTTAATACCAGTCTCTGCTTTACGATTCCTTCTGCCTGAGTCTTCACTGTACTTCTGAAGTCTTCTTCCTTCATCCCTGTAAAAGCAGTGATAAAAGATGCAAAATCCATGCCATAAGCTGCAGCCTGATTGGTGTATCTGGCAACTACATTCTCTACATTGGCATCAATGGCTTCCTGTTTCGCTTCAACCGTAGAATTTGCTAAAACAGCATCATAGATATTGCTTTTTACATTCTGATCTGCCTGATCATTCTTGTTCTGAAGAAGAGTCTGCTTTTTATCTTCCTTGTATTCGTCAACTGTCTTAAACTCCGTGTTTTCCTGAACAAATGCATCATTTAACTCAGGAGTCTGCTTTTCCTTAATGGTATTTACAGTTACTTCAAATACTACCGGCTTTCCTGCCAGATCCTTGTTGTTGTATTCTTGTGGAAATGTAAGATCCAAAGAAAGCTTATCGCCTTTCTTTGCTCCGATAATTCCTTCTTCAAAACCAGGAATGAACTGATTGGATCCAATGGTTAAATCATAACCCTGAGCAGTACCGCCGTCAAATGCAGTGCCATCCTTTTTTCCTACAAAATCAATGTTTACAACATCGCCGGACTGTACGGCACGATCTACTTCCACATCTTTTTCATGAGCTGCCAGATCACTCTGGATTGCCTGTTGCACTTCCTCATCTGTCACTTCCACAGAATCTTTTTTTACTTCAATGCCCTTGTAATTACCCAGTGTAATTGTTCCGTTATCCACTTTTGATAAGTCTACAGACGGAACAGTTTCCTGAGCGGAGGATTCAGTCGCTGCTGTGGTTTCAGGTGCTGCTGTCGTTTCAGTTGCCGGTTTCTTGGAACAGCCGGTTACAATAGCGGCGGCTACAAGTCCGCACATACATACATTTAAAATTTTTTTCATAATACAATCCTTTTTCCTTCTAAAATTATATATCATATTCGTACTGCTTCCTGTCAGTTATACCATACTGGACACAGTAAAAAAAGCACTTTCCCGAAATTAACAAAAATTTCAATATTCCGTTATTATTTGTAAAATGCCTGGAATGCCTTATAAGTATTATAAACATCCAGTTTGGAGGAAAGCTCAAAGGGAGAATGCATGGACAAAATCGGCACACCTAAATCCACCACATCTACATCCATCGCAGCCACATACTTTGCAATTGTTCCGCCGCCGCCCTGGTCTACTGCGCCAAGCTCTCCGATCTGCCAGTATACGCCTTCCTTCTCCATCATGGCAATTACCTTTGCCATCAGTTCCGCGCTTGCATCGTTTGATCCTGCTTTTCCCCTTACACCGGTATACTTTGTCAAAACACACCCTTTGTTTAAATAGCAGGAATTGCGCTCCTCGTAAACAGAGGCAAAGGTAGGATCATAAGCTGCATTCACATCAGAAGATAAGCACATGGAATTGCGCAGAACTGTTCTGACATTTGCATGCGCCATTTCAGCCAGATCCTCGATGTAATGAAGAACAAAGTGGGAGTTTAAACCGGTATTGCCGTCAGAACCGATCTCTTCCTTGTCTGCCAGTACGGTTACTGTGGTATATTCCGGTTTCGCTGCATCTATCTCCGCCATAAGCGCTGTATAGGCACATACCCTGTCATCCTGTCCATATGCACCGATCATGCTGCGGTCCAGACCAACATCACTGGCTTTCTGTGCCGGAACCAGTTCGATCTCAGCACGCAAAAAATCTGTTTCTGTAATTCCAAAGCGGTCGTTTAAAAGTTTGAGAGTCATAAGCTTAACCGGTTCTTTTATTTCAGCCTCATCATTAAAAGGCAAAGATCCGATGACAACATTGAGTTCCTCTCCCTTCAGCCCTTCCCCAAGCTTTCTATTATTCTGTTCCGCCGCCAGATGGGGAAGTAAGTCAGTGATACAGAACACGGGATCGCCTTCCTTTTCACCGATATTAACCTCAATCACTTCTCCGCTTTTTTTAATAATCACACCATGCATGGATAATGGAATAGTGGCCCACTGGTATTTACGGATACCGCCGTAATAGTGGGTCTTGAAGTAAGCAAGATCGTTCTTTTCATAAACAGGATTGGGTTTTAAATCAAGTCTTGGGGAATCGATATGAGCACCGTTGATGCGCAGTCCCTTCTCAAGTCCCTGTGTTCCAAAGGTTGTTGCAAGTATTGCTTTCCCTCTGTTAACCTGGTATACCTTATCTCCCGGCCGGTAGGTCTTTGTTCCGTCAAAAGGCACATAGCCCTGCATTTCCATCATGGCAACGGCTTCTCTTACACACTCCCGTTCTGTCTTTCCATTATCAAGAAACCTCTTATATCCATTGCAGAACAGATCTGCCTGTTCCATCTGTTCCGGCGCTTCTTTTCCGATGTGGGGAAATTTAAATGTCAGTTCATCCTGAAGCTTTTGTCCAATTGTTTTATCCATGGTATATAATCCTCCGTTTTTATCAGGGCTCTGCCCTGTTCATTCGTTAAATCCTTGCCGGACATATCGTCTCGCTGTCTAATACCAGCGTAAATGGTCCGTCGTTTAATAAAGAAACTTTCATATCTGCACCAAAGCTGCCGGTCTGAACCCGCTTTGCAGACATTCCAAAACGTTCTGCTGCATATTCATAAAGGCGGTTAGCCAGCTGTGGGGAGCCTGCACCCGTAAAACTGGGCCGGTTTCCTTTTCTGCAGTCAGCATAGAGAGTAAACTGGCTCACAACCAGAATCTCCCCCTCCACCTGGGATAAGGATAAATTAGTCTTCCCATTTTCATCGGGAAAAACTCTGAGTCTGCATATTTTGTCCACCATCTTATCGGCAATCTCTTCTGTATCTGTGTCAGAAACACCTAACAGAAGCAGAAAGCCTTTTCCAATAGAGCCGGTTTCATGTCCATCTACAGTAACCGCAGCATGGGCAACCCGCTGTAATACAATTCTCATGTGTGTTCTCCTGTCTATTTTAATACCAGCCGTAAATATTCCAGCAGATTTTCTGTGGCCGCTTCGCGGTAGACAATCTCTCTGGCAAGTATGGGGTAATCTGTAATGATATTATCAACTCCCAGCATCTTCATACGTTCCATCTCACTTTTCCCGTTCACGGTCCAGGCGTGTACCGTCTTGCCTTTTTCATGGGCCGCCTCCACAAGCCGTTCATTGATGAAGCTGGAACGAATGCTGATAAAATCTATGGAATCACTGGAATAAAAGTTCCCGTATGCCGCAGAAATGATATATCCGGTACGGATATGCGGATCTGCCTTTTTAATTCTGACCAGATAGGAAAAACGTGTGGAAGTCACCACGCACTGCTCTTTCATCTGATATTCATCGATCAGCTGTACCACCTTTTTTGGTATGTCACTGTCCTCTCCTAGGTTTTTAATCTCAATGTTTAAATTGATCTTCCCTTTGCAGTATTCCATGGCTTCCTGCAGGGTGGGAATATACTCCCCTTTGTATTCATCAGAAAACCAGGTGCCTACATCCAGCCTGACCAGATCGTCATAATCGTAGGAACCGATGGTCCGGTTTATTCCGGCCACCCTGTTCAAAGTAAAGTCGTGCCCCAGTACCACGATCCCATCCTTTGTCTCCTGCACATCAATCTCTGCATAATCAGCCAGATCATCCACTGCCTTGCGAAGTGCTGCCATGGTATTCTCCGGTGCCTCGTTGGAACTGCCCCGGTGCGCTGTGATCTGAATCTCACTGAGCATATCTCCGGTAATTACAGAACCGTTTCTTAAAACGTAAAAGAGGGACAGCAGACAAAGTACTGTTGCCGCGGACACGATGATTCCTGCTGTCTTCCGGTTTCCAAAAGATTTGCCCTCATAGCCGATGGCTGCCGCCTTTTTGGAAATCCGGCTGTTAAACCGGAAATACTGGACACTGACAGCCCCGTATTTACCCACAGCCAGAAGCATACTGGAAAAGAAAATAAGGACCAGCTCGATCCAGTCACAGGCTGCCGGAAGCACTGCAAGCGCCAGACGGTTATCCGTAAACAGGGTGACTGCCACAGCGGTAAGCAGCACACAGAATCCGTAAAGCGCCCAAAGTGCAAGAATGGCAGTCCCATAATAAACCAGCATCAGAGGCAGGACCTCAAAAATCCTGCGCCTTAAAAGCCACCAGCTTTTTAAATAACTGTCCCGGAACCGCTTCTGTTCCACCATACAGATATGAAATACATATATCCCCGGAATCACAAAAAACAGGATCAGAAGAGTGGAGGCTGCCAGCAGGACCCGTCCCCATGGCTGCCTCAGTAACTCAGAAGTAACGAAATTAATGGGTTTTACATGGGTAAATACCCGATAAATCAGATACAGATTTGTAATAAAATAATCCGCCAGAACCAGAAGTCCCAGCTGCCAGTTTATCCGGCGTATCTCATCAAGAAGTTTTGATAATCCTCCCGCCAGAATCTGCCACAAATTCAGCTTTCTGAAGTAGAATGCTCCCTGATACAATGTAATCAGGCAGCCCGTTTCCAACAGCATCATTAATATCCCAAGAATCAAAAGAGCAGCAATGATCGCTGCTGTCCATGGTTTTATCAGAAAAGAACCGATATTTGATGCAGTTAAATAGCTGTAATCAGCCCTTTTAAGCGCAAACTCAAGACCTGCATTTAAAGCAAGCAGATACAAAGGCGCTGTAACCAGCCGAAACAGCAGCGTGAAGATGAAACCATTCCTCTGATTATATTTAAGAATCTTAAATGTGTCTTTTGTTAATGTGCCCATAGAACAACCTTCTTTATTATGAAGTTAAAAAACAGCCTTAAGCGGGCGGAATCGTAAAGGCTGCACTTTCTTTTATTCTGCCTCTGCCTCTGCCTTACTGTCTCCGCCGTCTGGTATGGGCTTTTGTACTTCACTCAGTTCCAGAATAGCCTGATTCAAAGAAAACATCTTTTTATCAAGCATATTGACCACATCTGCACAGGCTTTCAGCTCCTGCTGCAGATATGCCGGCGCATTGCCTTCAAATTTGTAGTAAATCTTATGTTCCAGACTTGCCCAGAAATCCATGGCGACCGTTCTGATCTGAACCTCCACCTTGGTATCAACCGGCCCATCCGTCAGATAAATGGGGATGGTCACTACCATGTGGTAGCTTTTATATCCATTGGGCTTTGGATTCTCAATATAATCCTTTACATAGACAACTGTTACATCACTTTGCTTTGTTATCATCTCCGCAATCTGATAAATATCTGAAGTAAACGAGCAGATAATCCGGATCCCTGCAATATCGTTTAACTTTTCCACCATATTATCGATGGTCACATCGTACCCGTAGCGCTTTAATTTTTTAACAATACTGTCCGGCGTCTTAAGTCTTGACTTGATGTGCTCAATGGGGTTGTAATTATAGATATGCACAAACTCATTATTGAGTATCTCTATTTTTGTATTAATTTCCCTTAATGCTGAGTCATACAAAAATATGACGGATTTCCACTGGTCAACCTGATCAAATGATTTG
>JAEWPQ010000221.1 GCA_023460575.1 Bacillota bacterium | reverse complement strand
TGCTTTGTTCATTGATATCTTCCTCCTAGAATGTAGCACCAGGCTACTGATTTTCTCGTTGACACGATTACTATATCATTTATAGCTGTTTCTCCTGTTTTTGTCAAGGTTTTTTGCTCTTTTCACGGGCCTTCTCCTGCATTTTTATCGCTTTCCAGACAGCCTCTCCCTCTTCCGGCGAAATCACCTTTTTATCGCCAAAAACATGGGGATGCCTGCGGATCATTTTCTCACAGACTCCATTCACCACATCGTCAATGGAAAAGCTGTGGTTCTCTTTAGCAATCTGACTGTGAAGCATTACCTGAAATAAAACATCACCCAGCTCCTCACAAAGGTTTTCCATATCCTTATTATCAATTGCGCAGAAAACCTCCTGGCTCTCTTCTTCCAGATGTTTTTTTAAGGTTTCATGAGTCTGCTCCCTGTCCCAGGGACAGCCTTCCTCCGACCGCAGTTTATTTGTAATATCTACTAAATCTTTAAAAGTATACATGGACGGAACCTCCTTTTTTCAGATTATAACACATGCCGGAGAAAACGGGGGGGATCTGTTTCCATTTCTGACGTTTTTCTGACATTTGTCCCACACCCCTTTAAAAATCTCTGGATTCTATTATAATAGGTGTTAGTTTAATAAAACCGGAGGTAATCATGAAACGTTTTAGTATTTGGAAAAAAATAGCAGCCTGCGTGCTGTTTATTAACATTGTATTGGGTGCGTTTACACCTGAAATTGTAACACCCGGAAGGACCGCCGACGAATTAACCGCCGTGCGCATGGGTATCGGTCCCTCCTTAAATATTGGTCCCGGAAGCAAAATTTTTAGCGGAGGAAGTCTTTCCCTTCTTGCAGACTATGACAACCGTCAGATGCTTTCCATGATTTTACAGGATAAAAATGGAGCACTGGTAGTCATCGACGGCGGCTGGGACATTGATGCAGATCATTTAAGCGATGTAATCCGTTCAAAAGGCGGACATGTATCCGCCTGGTTCATTACACATCCTCACTCAGACCATATCGGAGCACTGGTTAAAATATTAAATACTCCGGACCGCAAGATTACTATTGACAATGTATATTATTCACTGGCAGACCAGTCCTGGTATGAAAAGGCAGAATCCTCCCGGTCACAGCTTGTTAATGACTTACGCTCTGCTTTATCCACACTCCCCGCAAAAAGTCTTCATACTGTTAAAAAGGGAGATGAGATCCAGATCGGATCAATAAAAGCCAAGGTTCTTAACAACCCCTACCTTCTGGACGTAACATCAGTTAATAACAGCTCTATGGCGTATAAATTCTTTTTAAACAATGTCAGCATTCTTGTTTTGGGAGATATGGGACCTGAGGCAGGAAAACTTCTTTATGAAGAGGCAGGCGCAGCCGAATTGAAAAGCGATATTGTCCAGATGTCCCACCATGGACAATATGGTGTAAGCAGGGAAGTCTATGCTGCCATTAAGCCACAGATTGCATTATGGCCCTGTCCTCTCTGGCTTTGGAATAATGATAACGGCGGAGGAATCGGAAGCGGTGACTGGAAGACCCTGGAGACAAGACAATGGATGGAAGAACTGGGTGTGAAGGTTAATTATTGTATTAAGGATGGAGACCAGACCATCTATTAACCCATATCCCATCAACAAAACGGCAGCCAGTTTAAAATCTGGCTGCCGTTTTGCTTCTGCTGTATTAGTCCCCGCCCGGTCCATCACGCCTTGGTCTTTCTGATTCTGGCAGAGGCTCTACATAAAAGCCATCTTTGTAGGGATCCGTATCGATCTCAGGGATGTCGCCATCGCTGTAGTCATCCTCTTCCGGCATAAAAATCCGCATATTCTCACCTCCTTATCCTTCCATCTGGCGTCCTAAAAATCCGGCTGCCGTAGTCGCCAGTTTTGTCTCCATATCGCCAAAACGGGCTCTTGGTTCTCTGCTCAAAAGAGCAACTGCTCCAATGGCGTCTCCTTCGCAGATGATAGGCGCCACAACCATCGCCGTTATGCCTTCCAGGTCTTCCCCTGTCAGTGCTATGAATCCTTTATCATCCTTTCCAGCTACAACAACCGTACGCTCATTAATGATAGTCTCAAGCTGCTTGCTGATCAACTTTTGAAGAAGTTCTTTTTTCGATCCGCCAGCCACTGCAATAATCTGATCACGGTCACTGATGCATACGGTCAACCCTGTAGTCTGGGCCATGGCTTCCGCATACTGGGAAGCAAAAGCGGTAAGCTCCACCATTGGAGAATATTTTTTTAATATTATTTCGCCTTCCCTGTCTGTAAAGATCTCAAGCGGAGTTCCTTCTCTGAGTCTGAGTGTTCTTCTGATCTCTTTTGGTATTACCACGCGTCCGAGATCATCAATTCTTCTTACAATACCAGTTGCTTTCATATTTAATATTCCTCCATCTTGTGCATTTTAATATCACTGATATTATTTTGCTTCGAATACACCAGATTATACTTAAGTCTGCCATTTTTCCCAAAATTTAAAATCAGGGCCAGACCTTAAAAAAGTCGAACCCTGATTTTCAATTAGTAAATTATGAAGTTTAAGAAGAGGGATGTTCCATACCCAGATTAAAAATTACCTTGTCTGACACGATGGGGAACTTCTTTTGAAGAGGAAATATATGCCTCATGTGCCACTTTTGCCGCCGTGTTATCGGGGACAGGCGCCACAAACCTGTTTTCAAAAGAACCATAGCGCTGAATGGTTAATTCATCTGAAACTCGTTGGAGAAGATACATGCCTAAAACGTCCATAGTTACCACCTTTCTTCGAAACAAAATGTATTGAAGTAAGAAAGCATCCGGGACTTAATCCCATCTTCTACTATTATTATATCACATAATGCCAAAAAATCAACCAGACAAGCTATATTTTTTTAGTTATATTTTCTATTTTTCTCTATTTTTCAGACAATTCCCCGATCTGCTTTAAGATGACCTCTGCCTGGCTTATCATTGCATCTGTTGTTGCATTTTTCTTTCGGTCAAGGTAAGCAAACTTAGGCTCTTCTGCCATATGGAATTTCAAATCTCCCCTGTATTCTTCGATAATCTTTGGAATTCCTTCCACCTTCAGCTTTGCATTCCGGTACATGGTAAGCCGGATCTCCTGGCGGTTTATATTCACCTCCGTCACGTATGCACTGTGTGCAAGGGCCTTTAATGCTGCAACCTTAAGAAGATTCTCAACCGGCTTTGGCATATCGCCGAAACGGTCCATCAGTTCATCCTGCATATCCATATGCTCATCTTCATTCTCAATGGAAGAAATACGCTTATAAATGTCAAGCTTCTGATATTCATTTTTAATGTATGAGGTTGGAATATAGGCATCTATATCGCAGTCCACCACGGTTTCGTAGGTATCCTCTTCTTTTCTCTCTCCCTTAAGCTGAAGAACTGCCTGGTTTAGAAGTTTACAGTAAAGGTCGTATCCCACAGCTTCCATGTGACCATGCTGTTCTGCACCCAGGACATTACCTGCTCCCCTTATCTCCAGATCTCTCATTGCAATTTTAATACCAGAACCAAGCTCTGTGAATTCCCGGATTGCCTGAAGGCGTTTCTCTGCCTCTTCCTTCAGCATTTTATCCCGTTTATACATTAGAAATGCATATGCGGTACGGCTGGAACGGCCTACCCGGCCTCTTAACTGGTAAAGCTGGGAAAGTCCCATGCGGTCTGCATCCTGAATAATCATGGTGTTTGCATTGGAAATATCAAGCCCTGTCTCAATAATCGTGGTGCATACCAGAACATCTATTTCTCCATTCACAAAATCGAACATAATCCGTTCCAGCTCATGCTCGTGCATCTGTCCGTGGGCAAACGTGACTACCGCCTCTGGAACCAGCTTGGCAATATGGTTTGCCACCTCATCAATATTGTTAACCCGGTTATATACATAATAAACCTGTCCTCCCCTTGACAATTCCCTGTGAATTGCTTCCCTGACCATTTCGTCGTTATGCTCCATTACATAAGTCTGTATGGGCATTCGGTCAACGGGAGGCTCTTCCAGCACACTCATATCCCGGATTCCCACAAGGCTCATATGAAGCGTCCTGGGGATCGGTGTTGCTGTGAGAGTCAGAACATCGATATTTTCCTTTAACTGTTTGATCTTCTCCTTATGGGTAACGCCGAAACGCTGCTCCTCATCAATAATTAAAAGTCCCAGATCTTTAAACTGTACATCTTTGGATAAAACACGGTGGGTACCTACCACGATATCCACCATTCCCTTTCTTAAATCTTCCACCGTTTTTTTTATCTGGGCGGAGGTCTTAAACCGGGACATCAAATCCACCCGTACCGGGAAGTCCTTCATTCTCTGTGCAAAGGTGTTATAATGCTGTTGAGCCAGTATGGTGGTCGGAACCAGATAGACAACCTGTTTGCCTTCCTGAACTGCTTTAAAAGCCGCCCTCAGTGCAATTTCTGTCTTGCCGTATCCCACATCTCCGCAGATTAGGCGGTCCATGATCCTGCCGCTTTCCATATCCGCCTTTGTGGATTCAATTGCATCCCACTGATCCTCGGTCTCCTCGTAAGGAAACATCTCCTCAAATTCCTTCTGCCAGACTGTATCCTCGCTGTAACGGAATCCGTGTGTCTGCTGCCTGGCGGCATACAGCATAACCAGGTCTTTTGCAATCTCTTTTACAGCACCCTTTACTCTGGTTTTTGTTTTATTCCACTGATCTCCCCCCAGGCGGTTGAGCTTGGGCTTCTTTGCATCAGCACCGGCATACTTCTGGATTCCGTCAAGCCTTGTTGCAGGAAGATAAAGATTGCCGTTTTCCGCATATTCCACCTTTAAGTAATCTTTGATCACGCCGTCTTGTTCAATTTTTTCAATTCCGCGGTAAATTCCCAGACCATGGTCTTCATGTACCACATAATCGCCTACAGAAAGGTCAGAGAAGTTCTGGATTCTGGTGCCTTCATAGACCGTCTTTTTCCGTTTGCGTTTCTTCTTTTCCATGCCGAACATATCGCCTTCGGTTATAACGAGGAATTTAATCATGGGATATTCAAAGCCCCGGTGAATGCTGCCGTGAGTAACCAGGATCTCACCTGGTTTTACCTCATGCTCCCCATCCTTATCATCCGGACAGTACGCACGTAAGTCATATTCCCTTAAATCACCGGCCAGACGGCTGGCTCTGGTCCTGGAGGCAGATAGAAGAATGACCCGGTATCCCTCCCGTTTCCATCTGGTTAAATCCTTAATAAGCAGTTCGAAACTGTTCTGGTAGGAATTAACGTTCTTAACCTGAAAGCTGTAACGGTTTTTTACCACAAAGCCTGACAGTTTCTGTTCCAGACCTGTTAAATAAACTCCGCTTTTCATCTGAACTCTGGCCAGCATCTCTTTTGCCGGATAGAGAAGGCTGGTCTGGCCTGGTAGAAGATAACCGTTTTCCAGACGGTGAATCATACTTTCCCGAAACTCCATCTCAACAGTCTCTCCCTTTTCCTTCAGCCGTTCAGGCTCATCCAGAAAATAAACCGTATCTTCAGGAGAAAAATAATCCAGGAAGGAAACGCTTCCCTTGCAGAAATAATGAATATAGCCATCAAGTCCGTGCTGCTTCCAGCCCTCTTTTAAGCCTTCTATGAGTTCTGATAGAATGGAACGGATCCTGGCCGCTTCCTCGATCTTTGACTGCCCCCTCAAATCCTTTTCATACTTTTTCAGCTCCTTTTGAAGTTCTTCCATGCCCTCATTAATCTGCTGCGAGGTAAGAACCATTTCTGTGGCCGGATATATACAGATCTCATCAAGCTGCTCTATGGATCTCTGACTTTCTAAATCAAAGGTTCGGATGGAGTCCACCTCATTGTCCCAAAGCTCAATACGGACAGGAAGCTCTTCTGTTAACGGGAAAATGTCTATGATACCGCCGCGAATGGAAAACTGCCCCATGCCATCCACCTGGCCCATACGCTCATATCCCAGTTGTGTAAGCCGCTTCTTCCACAGTTCCACATCAATAATCTGACCGCCTTTAACGGAAAGCGTCTGTTTTTTTAAATCAGCAAGAGGCATGAGATGGTCCATCAGACCGTCAAAGGTTGTTACTATCCAGCCGGAGGACTGTTCCATCAAATGGCGGAAAACCGCCATTCTCTGCTTGGTAAGCAGGTTTCCATGGATATCCGCATTGAAAAACAGCAAGTCCCTTGCAGGATAAAGCCACGCGTTGGAATCAAAAAAGCGAAGGTCCTCATAGATCTCCCTTGCCCTGGTATCGTCATACGTTACTACCAGCTTAAGACCTGCCTGTTTTGCCGCTTCATACATCAGATGAACCTTCTGGGAATCCATGCAGCCGCTTGCTATGACCGGTCCGGCTTTTTTTGCCAGATCAGAGCAAAGACCTTCAAAATCCTTCAGTTCCTTTAATGGTTTTTCAAATAGATCGTTCATGAATTCTCCTTATTTCTTCCTGTTGAAATAATTCATCGCCTTTTCTGCGCCGTCTTCCACCATCATGATTGCCGCTTCTGCCGCTGCCCGGTAAGCATCTGTCATAACAGACTCCTGTTCTTTTGGGAACCGCCCCAGCACATAGTCTGCTAAATCCATCTCTTTTGGCTTTTCACCCACACCTACCCTTATTCTTGGAAACTCCAGGGTTCCTATATGCTGAATGATATTTTTCAGACCGTTGTGGCCGCCGGCACTCCCTTTCAGACGAATGCGAAGCTGACCCTCTGTGAGGTTGATGTCATCGCAGATGACGATAATATTCTCCGGCTCCACCTTATAAAAGTCAGCCATTGAGCGGATACTCTCACCGCTTAAATTCATATAAGTCTGAGGTTTTGAAAGAATCACCTTTTTAAATCCCGCCATTCCCATACCATATACAGCTTTATGCTTCTTTTCCGTCACGCGAATTCCCAGTTTGTCCGCCAGAACATCAATAGCCTCAAAACCCACGTTGTGTCTTGTTTTATCATACTCTCTTGTTGGATTACCCAATCCTGCGATGATGTACATGATGATTCTCCTTATTATTTTCTATATTAACAGCAGTTGCGTTTCATGACAGATGAGAGCGTTTTATGAACGCCCGAAAAGCGTTAGGTTGCCCATACGGGGGTACCTAACGCGATTCTTTTCATTTTAACAGTTTAAAAGAAGGATGTAAAGGCAGAATGACAGATTTATTTTATTCCATTGATAAACTATAAGTTCGGAATTGAGGGAGTTTTCCTTCCGGTGATGCATTTTTAGTTTATCCCGGAACGGATAAGAATCCGGAGGAATCCATACGCCTTATGGTTTTATATGAAGCCATACAGGATCACCGGGCATTAAACTGCTGGAACAATATATCGGCAGGAAAGCTGTTATAAAGCTTCTGGAAGAGGATCTATCGGAACCGATTACATTTGATTCTTATCCAAAATCGGCTGCATATTTAAGTTTAACCAGAAATAAAATCAACCGGACATTAAAGCAGTATATTTAATGAAAAAGATGCTGTGTCAATCATCCCTGTTATAGAAATTTTATACTCATGTCCCTTGTCATACCTCCTGTCATTATGATAAAATAAAACCGTTGCGCTTATATAAGTTCAAAATTGGTTGAACGTTTCTACCAACTACCTCAATAGTTGACTATAAGGGTTAGAAGGAAAAAGGAGTGATGTTCATGAAGGAAGCTTCAAAAAATTACGATGTGATCATCATCGGTGCAGGCCC
>JAEWPQ010000220.1 GCA_023460575.1 Bacillota bacterium | reverse complement strand
CGGTACAATTGAAAAAATCCGCAGAACATACGGTGCAAGAGAATTTTTAAATGAAATTCAGGCCATCGTCTGGTATCCTTATGCCAAAATATGGCTCTGTGCCCTGCTCTTAGGCTTTCTCACCTTAAGTATGGTAATCAGAGACCGGCTGTTTCCCAATAACAGCAAGGTTATATTAACCAGTCTGGTGGCAGACTTTATCCTGTGCTTTGCCATTATTATTGAGCTGAATTTCAACTACAACGGAATTCTTCTTCTGGTATTTTCCAATGTTATTTTGTATGTAAAGAATGGAAAATCTAGATACATACTGGCAGCTGTTGCCATTGGAAGCTTTATTCTGGCCGATTATGAACTTCTGTCCATTTCGTACAGACTTTATTCCATCCAGGATTATATTGCTTTTTACAGTGCCTCCCTGCAGCAGTATTTTCTGAGTATTTATAACATTTTTATTTCCTTAAATGTAATCTTATTTGTCGCTTACTGTGTCAATATCATTAATGAGCAGCAGGGAAACATCGACGAAATACACGGGTTAAACGAAAAACTGCATGATGTGAATGAACAGCTGCAAAAGTATTCCCTTATGGCGGAGAAAATGGCAGAAACCAGAGAACGCAACCGTCTGGCAAGGGAAATTCATGATACACTGGGACATACACTCACAGGGATTTCAGCCGGAATCGATGCATGTATTGCGATCATCGGCACTTCACCGGAACAGACAAAAAAGCAGCTGGAGCTGATATCCAAAGTTACCAGAGACGGAATTAAGGACATCCGCCGTTCCGTCAGTGAATTAAGGCCGGATGCATTAGACCGGTTCAGTCTGGAATTTGCCATTAACAAGATGGTGACTGACATCAACGCCGTATCGGAAACAAGGGTCTATTTCGACTGCAGGGTAAGTAATTTAAAATTCGGTGAAGATGAAGAAAATGCAATTTACCGCGTGGTGCAGGAAGGAATCACCAATGCCATACGACACGGACAGGCGAAAGAGATATGGGTGACTGTGAAGATGGAAGCGGAAGATATTCTGGTCCAGATTAAAGACAATGGAATTGGATGCAAGGAAATGAAAAGTGGTTTCGGTACCAAACATATGAAAGAGCGGATTCGTATGTTAAACGGGGCCGTGACGTTTGATGGGAGCGATGGTTTTATCGTAAATGCAAGAATACCGATCCGGAGGGGAGAAACCTATGATTAAAGTATTGATTGCCGATGATCAGGAACTGATACGACAGAGTCTGCAAATTGTCTTAAACAGCAGAAAAGACATGACCGTTACCGATGTGGCGGCGGACGGTCAGGAGGTGATGCGGTGCATTCGGAAAAATAAGCCGGATGTAATCTTAATGGATGTACGTATGCCCAAAATGGATGGGGTGCAATGTACAAAGCTTATTAAAGAAAGCCACCCTCAGATTAAGATCATTATACTGACTACCTTTGATGATGATGAATATGTATACAATGCTTTGAAATACGGTGCCAGCGGATATTTACTCAAGGGAGTCTCCATGGAAGAACTGGCGAATGCCATTACAACCGTTTACAATGGCTGGGCGATGATTAATCCGGATATAACAGCAAAGGTTTTAAGACTGTTTTCCCAAATGGCAAAAGCAGACTATTCCATTACAGTAAAAGAAAAGAACATGGATGAACTGACGAAAACCGAATGGAAGATCATAGCGCAGGTAGAAAAAGGAGCAAGTAACCGGGAAATCGCCGCAACCTTAAGCTTATCAGAAGGAACCGTACGAAATTATCTAAGCACCATTTTAAATAAACTGAATTTAAGAGACCGGACCCAGCTTGCAATCTGGGCGGTGCAGAACAATGTGAGGAATAAGGTAGAAGGACGGATCGAGGAAACAGAGGGAGCATTATGAAAAAAAAGAAAATCATTCCTGGCGGGCTGATATGTTTGCTTTTGCTGACCGCATTCTGCCTTCTCTACCATAAAAACAGCCGTCCGATTATACTGGAATTTGGTATGTTTACCGGCAGCAACTGGGATGTGGCAAGTGCCAACAGCTTTAAAATAATGGATCGGGCCATTGCCGATTTTGAAAAAACGCATCCAAATGTAAAGATTCACTATTACAGTGGAATTGCAAAGGAGGATTACTCGGAATGGTGCGCAAGAAAGCTTCTGGAAGGAAAAACACCCGATGTATTCATGGTACTGGATTCTGATTTTGACAAATTTACATCTCTTGGAGTTATGAAGAACCTGGATGATTTAATATCCTCTGACAGCAGCTTTCACAAGGAGGACTTTTTCGAAACCGCTTTGGACACCGGGCGAAACGGAGAGCATCAGTATGCGCTCCCCTATGAAGTGGTGCCGACTCTGATGTTTGTAAATAAGTCTCTTCTTGCAAAAGAGGGGATAAAGATGCCAAAAGAAGACTGGACCTGGGAAGATATGGATGAGATTTGTCAGAAGGTAACTAAGGATACGGATCAGGATGGGCTTTTAGATCAGTTCGGGACTTATAATTACAGCTGGCGGGATGCCTTATATACCTGCGGAGGCAAACTATTCGGGAATAATCAGGCTCAGATATCCTTTACCGACATCCGGGTTTTAAATGCGGTCAAATACATCAAACGCCTGAACGATATCAATCAGGGGCAGAGTGTAACACAGGAAGATTTTAATGCGGGCAAAGTAGCATTTATGCCTCTTACCTTTGCCGAGTACCGAACCTACAAAACCTATCCTTACCGGATTAAAAAATACACCAAATTTCAGTGGGACTGTATTACATTTCCGGCTGACAAAGAAGGCGGAAATATATCCAAGGTAGATGCCCTGTTAATTGGAATCGGCAGCAGAACCAGACATGAAACCCTTGCATGGGAGTTTTTAAAACAGCTGACCTATACGAAGGAGATGCAGATGGATGTTTACCGCTATTCCCAGGGAGTTCCTTCACTAAGGGCGGTCGCCTCTTCCCAGGAGGGGGTGGATTGCCTTCAGGAAGACATGGATGAAGGAGAACAGGTCATAAGCAGCACACTTTTATGCCATGTCATTGAAAACGGAATAATCGAACCCAAGCTTCTCCAGTATCAGCAGGTTATGAATCTGGCAGATGGAGAGGTATCCAAA
This sequence comes from Bacillota bacterium, assembly GCA_023460575.1. GTDB lineage: Bacteria > Bacillota > Clostridia > Lachnospirales > Lachnospiraceae > Lacrimispora. The sequence goes on along the minus strand of JAEWPQ010000220.1, from coordinate 330 downwards.
ATCCTGCAAGAAAATAAAAATGTGGACAGCAGCATGAAGATCTTTCAGCGGACAGTCAGTAAATATTTGCAGCAGCAGAAATAAAAAACCTTATGACATAAAAATATGCTTGTAATAAAAAGTACAGTTAAATATAATGGTATGAGATGTTAAAATACAGATTATTATATGGCGGAGGTTATAAACGGTGCGGTTTTTAGAAGTGGAGAAAAAGGGGTTGGCTCAGATAAAATCCCAGAATCGGATTCGTATATTCAGCGAAATATTAAGACAGCAGCCTATTTCCAGAACTCAATTGGAAGCAGTTCTTTCCTTATCTCCGTCAACGGT
>JAEWPQ010000219.1 GCA_023460575.1 Bacillota bacterium | reverse complement strand
GATGTACCAATACACAGAGAACCAGACACATCGTGATACCCATGATGGCTCAGTCGTTTTCCATCTGTACATTCTTAACACTGACCAGATGCTTTATGGTATATGATTTAAACGTATCCTTAACAGGAGGAGAACCATATGGAAGTACGATTATGGCGGCTCTTCATGTATATCAGAAGGCGTTTAAATCCAAACAGTACGGGTTAGGTCAGGCAGAGGCGCTGGTGCTTTTCGCAGTGGTCGCAGTAGTGGCTGTCACCCAGTATTACTTAAGCAGGAAGAAGGAGGTGGAAGCGTGATGGCAAAAGGGAGAACTGTGGTAGGCGGAAGAAAAGCAGTTTTTATGAACCTTATGAAGCTGGTTTTATTAACGGTGGTGCTGATTTTATACATGATTCCATTTTTCTTAATCCTGATCAATTCGTTTAAAAGAAAGATTACGATTATTAAGAATCCTCTTATGCTGGTAGATCCCAAAGGCTTTTCCTTTGATAACTATAGTTCGGCGTTTCGGGAGATGAACTATGTAAGGGCGTTTGGAAACTCCTTGCTAATTACCTTTGTCAGTGTGGCTTTCATTGTCCTGTTTGCTTCCATGGCAGCCTACTTCTTTGCAAGAACCAAAACCTTTGCAGCGAAATTCAGTTTTTCACTTATTGTGGCAGCTATGGTAATTCCATTTCAGACGATTATGATTCCCCTCATATCCATTTATGGGAATATGTTTGGAATGCTGAATATGAGGTCGACTTTAATATTTATGAATATCGGATTTGGTATGGGCCTGGCGATATTTATCTATTATGGGTTTATTCGTTCCGGAGTTCCCATTTCCCTGGAGGAAGCGGCTATAATTGATGGCTGCACCCCTTACCAGTTGTTTTTTAAGATTGTTTTTCCGCTTTTAAAGCCCACTACCGCAACTTTGATTGTCCTTGATGTCTTATGGCTGTGGAATGATTACCTCCTTCCCAGCCTGATACTTGGAAAAAAGAAATTATATACGCTGCCCTTATCAACTTATACTTTTTATGGTACGTATTCCAGCGATCTGGGGAAAATCATGGCAGGTCTGGTGCTGACCATACTGCCAGTCATTGTTATATATCTGATATTGCAGAAGCAGATTATCAGCGGTGTTGTAGCGGGAGCAGTAAAGGCATAGGAGACAGCCCTGTGATTCCATATTTGGTGACGCAGGGCTTTTTTAACAGAGAAAATGGCAAAAAGAGAGGGCAGCAGGTTGGAAAATACAATTCGTATTACAGGGAAATATTTGTGGATTCCCATCACACCGGGAGCGAAAGATTCCATTGTATCTTTTTATACGAATGGCGTTAAGATTCAGGAGATGTGTATTGAGACCGGAGAAGATAAACCACATTTTTATGCATGGTTTGATGCATCGGCGTATCTGGGCGCTATCATAACGATAGAAGGGGATTACAAAGAAAAATGGTTTGAGAACATTCTGGTGAGAGATAAAAAACCAGTAAATCCAGGACCCAAAAGACCTCTGATCCATTATGCGCCTGAATTTGGGTGGCTCAATGATCCCAATGGGCTGATTTATGACAATGGAGTTTATCACATTTACCATCAGCATAATCCTTACGGAGTCAGGTGGGAGAACATGCACTGGGCACATACCAGTACTCGTGATTTCCTGTCTTATACGCAAACGGAGGATGTTTTGTTTCCGGATGAAGAGGGACCAGCTTTTTCCGGTACAGCTATTTTGGATCAAAACAATTGTCTGGGACTGGGGGCGGATGCAATTGCATATTATTATACTTCAGCTGGTGGACGTAGCTACTGGTCTAAGGCGTACAGGTTCACTCAGAAAGTAGCAGTAAGTACGGATCATGGAAAAACTATTAAAAAGCTGAAAGAATCTGCTCTGCCTCATATCAAAGAGGAAAACAGAGATCCAAAGGTGTTTTATCACGAAGAAAGCGGCTCTTATATTATGGTGCTATATATCTCTGATGATACCTTCTATTTCTTCCGATCCAAAGATCTGATTCATTGGGAGAAGATGCAGGAAATTATCATACCGGGTATGTGGGAATGTCCGGACTTTTTTCCACTTACCTGTGAAGGGGATGAGGTGAAAAAGTGGGCTCTGTGGTCTGCAGATGGATATTACTGCCTGGGAGATTTTGATGGGAAGTATTTTCAGGCAGAGAAAAATAAAAAGGGAGACGCCATTGCCAGATATCAGCTTTATGACATAATCACAGATGGGGAGAACAAAGCTGACCGAAACTTTGTAAGGCCATATGCAGCACAGATTTTTAAAGGGACAGGTGACCGCATTTTGCAGCTTAGCTGGATAACCAGCGTGAAAAAAGACAGGAATTACGCCGGTATTTTGTCCTTGCCTGGAGAACTGAGGCTTAGTAAAACGACTGATGGGTACCGGATCTGTATCAATCCGGCAAAGGAACTGGCAAAGCTGAGAAGTGTGTCATTCAGTGAAGTTCTGGATAAGAAAGAAGAGGCTTTTGCACCGTGTTTTGCCAGCCTTTATTCTGGTGAGGGTAAGGCGCTTGAGATAGAACTGACATTTAGTGACGCCAGACAAATAAAGGGTAAAGGTGAAGCGTACATAAAGCTGACTGTATTTGGAACCCTGTTTTCTATTGATCTTTTCAGCCGTGAAATAAAAGTGGGACCACACAGAATACCATTAAAAGAAGAAAAAGAATATTATTTAAGGATTTATGCAGATATGGATGTGTTTGAATTGTTTGCCTGCGAAGGATTGACATATGCTGTGACTGATAATGAAGGTGACAGCGTTTCAGGATCTGTGGAGATAGAGTATTCCGGGATCATGGGAGATATAAAAATTCATGCATTAAGGGAAATCAGGATAAGTGAATAGATGGGAGTTGGATGAATGGAACTGAATAATCAAATCATGTTAATTACATATGCGGACAGTCTGGGCAGGAATCTAAAAGAACTGGATACAGTTCTGCGCACCTATCTGCAGAACGAGGTAGGCGGTGTGCACATTCTTCCTTTTTTTCCTTCTTCTGCAGACAGAGGCTTTGCTCCTCTGTGTTATGATCAGGTGGATGCAGAATTCGGAACATTTGAAGATATAAAAAGAATCAGCAAGG